>JBMYWE010000268.1:0-4165 GCA_049607125.1 Granulosicoccaceae bacterium
CTGAAACTTAGGCAGTGGCTCCAGACAGACCTCTTCTACCGCATTGATAAGTTCTGAGACATCGGCACGTACCCATCGCTCAGCTTCGATCAGGCCACCGTCCAGCCGATCGAACTCTTCCAGTCGTTTCCACAACCGATTCCAGAACTCGGGGCCGTTGTCGGTGGCGACGATAAACACATCACCGCCGATTTTTTCAGGGCCAGCCAGAATTTGCGATGTCGAGCCGACCAAGTCAGCCTGCGCCACCACCGGCGCTGGGGACTCGGGGTGCACCAACACCTTGGCGCTAGGGTACTGCTCGAGTAAACCCGAGAGCTCGATGGATTTAAACTCGTCGTGCACCACACAGCTGCCCTGCCACAGCACCATATCGGCTCCGGTTTCCTTTTGGATATAACCACCTAAATGACGGTCTGGCGCCCAGAGGAGTTTTTCGCCTTTCTCCACTAGGTGGCGGACCAATGGCAGAGCCACACTCGACGTAATGACCCAATCGGCCTCGGCTTTGACGTCAGCACTGGTGTTGGCATAGACCACCACGGTGCGATCAGGATGCTGTGCCTTGAAGGCGCGAAAGTCCTCGACCGGACAACCCAGATCGAGCGAACATTCAGCTTCAGGATCGGGTACCAGCACGGTTTTGTGAGGGCTAAGTATTTTGGACGTCTCGCCCATGAAACGCACACCAGCCACCACCAAGGTCTGCGCAGCGTGGTCTCGACCAAAACGCGCCATCTCGAGTGAATCGGCCACGCAACCGCCGGTTTGCTCGGCCAAGTCTTGCAGGTCGGGATGCACGTAGTAGTGCGAGACCAGCACGGCGTCGCGTTCTTTTAGCAGCTCTTTGGCACGGGCTATGAGCTGTTCACGCTCTTCGCCCTGCGGGGCTTCGCGCACGGCGACGTTGAGGCTACACATGCCGCCTGATTCTGCGCCGGGCAGGTCGATATCGAGTTTGATCGTGTCAGACATGAACAGATTCCAAAGTTTAGCTATGACCAAATATGGCGATAAAAGCCTGTTTTTCAAGGCCTAAGCAGGAAGGTTGAGCGCACTCGGCGCGCCGGATCTTGATACAATATTAACAAAATCAATCAAGAAGTCAGCCAATCAGGGCCTGGCCCTAAGTCAAGGCAATTAAGGAGAGCAAAGCCCCATGGATTTGTCCGAACTGCAAGGACGAGCTGTTGTTATCACCGGCGCGAGCCGCGGCATTGGCGCCGCAGCAGCCCGAGCCTTCGCCGAGGCCGGTTGCTCAGTTCTGCTCGCCGCCCGCAGCACCGACCAGTGTAAAAGCATCGCAGAAGAGATCAACGCGGCAGGTGGAAGCGCTTTTGCCACTGCCTGTGACGTCTCACACTACGAGCAAGTAGCCGCTGCTGTGGCCGCTTGTCAGGAACAATTCGGGCGTTTCGATATTCTGATCAACAACGCTGGCGTGATCGACCCCATCGGCCTCTCAGTCGATGCCGACCCCAAACAGTGGTCCCATGCAGTGGACATCAATCTCAAGGGCACCTTTTATGGCGTACATGCAGCTCTGCAGGTGTTTCAGCCCCAAGGTCAAGGCGTCATTATCAATGTCAGCAGCGGAGCAGCCCATCACCCACTAGAAGGCTGGAGCCACTATTGCGCCGCCAAAGCGGGCTCGGCCATGGTGACACGTACTATTCACATGGAAGCCGCACGTAAAGGCATACGTATCCTCGGGCTCAGCCCCGGTACGGTCGCCACCGATATGCAGATCAAGATTAAGGATTCAGGCATCAATCCCATCAGTCAGATGAACCCCGAGGAACACATTCCAGCCAGCTGGCCTGCCAAAGCCCTGCTGTGGATGTGCACCGACGATGCTCGAGAATATGACGGCCAAGACGTCAAACTGAGCGAACTTTCAATCCGCCAGAAACTGGGGCTACCGAGTCAGCATTAATGTGCTCGAATCAATAAAAATCATCTATTTCTCTAGCGCTTTACTGAGACCAACATGGCGTATTGGACTTCAGCGTTTACCTCATTCAGGCTATCCGTCATGCAACCCGCCTATGCCAAACTATTGGCTAAACTGGCATACACCTAGTGGTACCCACATACAGTACTGGCTATGGCTGAGCAATTGCTTATAAAACTTATACTTGCGCAATAGCGTCCGTCAGCCACAGACGAGCAGCCCATGATGAAACCTCTGATCCTAGTCTCCATACTCATCGGCCTCACCGCCTATTTTTCCGGCGTGCCTGCCGGCGAGCCCCCTGCTCTGCCTAGTTCGGGCTTTGTCACCTACAGCGAAGGCGATACAGATCAGCGCACGCTCTACCTCCGTCACATCTCCAACGGAAAACTACAAGCTCCCGAGCTGATCACCCCAAAAGGTGATGGCGGCGACATCATGGGTACGGTGTCTTTCGATGGGCGCTGGCTGGCTTTTGCTCGAAATGTCGCACCTGCGGGCCCGGACAATGCAAAGAGAGGTCAATGGCGCGGCTTTGAGAATGAGGACTACCACAAGTTCCATGCTTGGGATATATACGTCGTCCCCCTAGATGGCTCGCTACCTGCCGAAGCGCAGCGGGTGGGCCACGGCTACTGGCCTAGCTGGGGCAACGACTCCACTCAGAGTAGCAAGACGCTCTACTATGGAAACTACGAAAACGGCAGCATTATGCGCGCACGTATAGACGACCACGGTGTCGCAGCAGCAGAACAGTTGCACAGCAAAATTCCCGGCTGGGTCGCTGGCGATCATCACATGCAGGCATCCCCCGATGGTCGCAGTGTGGCTATCCGCATTGGCAATCATATGTGGCTCAAAGGCTTGGCTGGCCACGATATCAATCAGCGCCTTGGCCCCGGCTGCCACCCATCCTGGATGGCGGATAGCCAATGGCTTTACCACGCAAATACACAACTCTGGCACACCAAATTAGGTAACAGCTCAGGCCGCCAAGGAGGCGCGTATCACTTTGGCTCTTCGGTAGACCAGCAATGGGCAGTGACTATCAGCGATTTTGGCGACAATGCTCAAAACCGCGGGTGGCCACTGGACGTATATGCGATTGATCATTCGCGCAAAAAGATATCGCTGTTGCGCACACCTAGCGCGCATGTCAGTGACAAGGGCAGCTGGCCAGACATACACACCCAATAACCCTGATAACAAACCGAGCTGGGGTGCTCAATGCAAGCCCTAGCACCCGAAAAAATAGCCTGTTTTCTACCTATCCCACTACTACAACAATTGGTACACTGGGCGTCACAACAGTCCAGCATTTTTCGCAAGAATGAAAATACACCTTTGCTCTGCCTACCGAGAACACAACGCGTTGGATATATTCCTTCGCGCTGCGGCTCTGGATCAGAACAACGAACACCAAAGCTGCGACAACCCCGAAGAAGCCGACGTTATTCTCTTTGTAGAAGATGCCCACTTTGACGACTACCTGTACAAAAAGCTGATCACCCACCCGTATCTAAGGCACTGGCGGCATAAGTGCTATATGTACAACGAGGTCGACAGTCCGTGGTCGGTGCTCCCTGGGCTGTACTGCTCTATGCCACAGTGGAGTTTCGAACCTGGTCGTCAACGCGCCTTTCCCTATGCTGCTACGCCGAATGCACGTATACAGAGTCTCTTCTCAACCTGTGCTAACACCGAGCGATCGCTGTTGTTTTCCTTTGTGGGAACAGGCTGCAACAACTTGCGCAAGCGCATGATTAAAACCGGCCTGGACCAAGGCGGTACGATTATCGACACCTCGGGTTTCAACGTTTGGGATTGCGACGAAGAAGAAAAGCAGCGGCAAGGGAAAGTATTTGCTACCACCATGGCACAGAGCAAATTTGTGCTGTGCCCACGCGGACTGGGTACTTCTTCGTTTAGGTTATTTGAGACCATGCAGGCCGGGCGGGCGCCGGTGATTATCGCCGATTCCTGGGTTGCCCCAAATCAAAGCGATTGGTCTTTTGCTATTCGCATTCAAGAGAATGCACTAGACACCCTATCGGATCGATTGCTGGCCCAGGCGGACGAGGCGATCGAGCGCGGAGGCTACACCGAAGGCGATGCGGCGATGGAAGTGTTCTTCAAATGGAACGACGCTTCCGACCCGAACGCTTGGATGCGTTTGTCGACCTTTAACACGATTAATCGTCCGAATCCGTC
>JBMYWE010000269.1:0-4145 GCA_049607125.1 Granulosicoccaceae bacterium
TTTGAGGGGGAGCCGGTCGATCGTGTTGCTCCCATGCATTATCAGGGGCAGATTCTGGGCGTCAGCGGCAGCTGGGTTCGCTTGAGTTGGGTCAATGGTTTGCCTGAAGGCATGATACGCATTGGTCATCAGTTGTTGTTAATCGACTATGACCCGATGCTCGGAGAGCTGCTGGCTACCGAATTACTCGATGAGCATGCTGAACTAGACCAGAGGCCACCCGATTCACCGGTAAGCAGTGCTGCGTTGAGTGAGAATCTCAAGGTCCTGCCTTTGTCGATTGTGCTCGATACGCTCTACAACGAAGCGCACGACGGTCTGGGCCTAGAGCGAGCGCTGACCATCGTCAACGCCGTTGATGGTTTGTATCAGGAACAGCTGGGACTGCGCCTAGAGCTGCGCACGGTACGGCTGCTCATTGACCCAGGCGCTGACCCGATGCGGCGCTTAAGCGGCGATATCGATGAGTTGCTCAACGTGTTTAGACGTTTTCGCTTGGGCGATGTCACGATAGCGCGGGGGCAGGGGGCTGTGCACTTATTCAGCGGTGCCAAGCTTGCTGACAAGCGGGTGGGTTTGGCTTATATAGACACTATCTGTCGCTCTGATGGCTACGATGTTGGCGTGTCTCGGGTGGTGGATCGAGATGTCTTTACCTTTGCCCATGAGCTGGCTCATAACCTTGGCGCAGAGCACGACTTGGATACGCAGTGCGGCGACGATGGCCGCATGATGAACGCCACATTGCGATCTGATATGCAATATGCGTTCAGCGCCTGTAGTGTAAAGAGTATTCGACGCGGCATGCAGCGCACGTGTGTACTCGATCAGCCGGCCCTGCAATTTGCCGCAGCTGGCCTCGACGAGGCGGACTCAGTCGTAGATTAACGCTCACCGGATGCGGTGGTTTATGCGGTTCTGGCAGCCGCTTGTTCGGCGATGTCTATCAGGTAGTCTTTGTAAGTGGATTGAGGAAGTGGCTTCAGTGCGGCTTTTGCCCGCTGTGCTTCGTCATTCGCCATTTTCAGGGTGAGGTTGAGTGAGTCTGTCTCGGCAATGATGCGCATCACCTCTTCAATTTTGTCTCTGCCGCCCTGCTCAATCGCATCGCGCAGTGTTTGCCTGTCCGCGTCGTTGGCCATTTGCATGGCACTGATCAAGGGCAGAGTGGGTTTGCCTTCGGCGAGATCGTCTCCGACATTTTTGCCCAGCGCTGCGCTGTTACCGCTGTAGTCTAGCGCGTCATCTACCAGTTGGAAGGCGGTGCCCAGGTGGCTGCCGTAGGCGGCTAGGGCGTCCTCGTTCTCGCGTGATTGTCGGGACAAAACGGCGCCTATGCGCATGGCTGCCTCAAACAAAATGGCTGTTTTTGCTTGAATGACTTGTCGGTACTCGTCGACGGTAATATCGGCGTTGTTGACATTGAGCAGCTGCATCACCTCGCCTTCGGCGATTTGGTTGGTGGTGCGGGCCATGATTTCCATCACGCGCATTTCGCCTATCTCAACCAGCATCTCGAAGGCGCGCGAGTAGAGGAAGTCTCCCACGAGAACGGCAGCCTCGTTGCCCCAGACTTCATTGGCGGTGTCTCGCCCTCGGCGCAGTTTGGAGTCGTCGACAACGTCGTCGTGTAATAAGGTAGCTGTGTGGATGAACTCGATGGTGGCGGCTGCCGTGACGTGATGCGCCTCGCGGTAGTCGCCAACGAGTGCAGACAACAGGACCAATTGGGGGCGCAGCCGTTTGCCGCCGCTGTTGATAATGTACGCTGAGAGCTGGTTGACGAGTACGACGTCTGATTGGAGTCGCTCGGCGATCGTCGTGTCGACTTGACTCATCTCCTGGGCGATCGGACTGGCTTGCTCGCTGCTCATCGGTCTCTCGGTTACGTATTGGCCGATATGGCCCAATTTCAAGCTGCTAAGTGTACCCTCTGTGGCGGGTATTTTCCCCTGTAAAAAGCTAAAATACCCGTTGACGTTGTATGGCAAGGTGGTTAAACTTGGCGGCTTGCTGGATTATTTGCTGCCGGAGATATGGCATGTACGCGGTTATAAAAACAGGCGGGAAACAGTATCGCGTCGCTCAGGGCGATCGTCTTCGAGTAGAGACGCTCAAAGCCTCTGAAGGTGACACTGTTGAGCTGACTGAAGTATTGATGGTCGCCGATGGCGACAACGTTAAAGTAGGTACGCCCACAGTTGCTGGTGCGAAGGTTGCTGCGAAAGTAGTAGCGCACGGCCGTGCTAAGAAGGTCGAAATTATTAAATTTCGCCGTCGTAAGCACCACCGTAAGCAAATGGGCCACCGCCAGAACTACACAGAAGTAGAAATCGAATCTATCAACGGTTGATACTTGCCCTGCGAGGGGCGGTACAGCGGTTGACAACATGAGGCTGTTGCAATGGCACACAAAAAAGCGGCGGGTTCTACTCGCAACGGACGTGATTCCGAGAGTAAACGCCTTGGCGTGAAGCGATATGGCGGCGAGCAAGTGCTCGCGGGCAATATCCTCGTGCGCCAGCGTGGCACTCAGTTTCACCCTGGTAACAACGTTGGCTGCGGCAAGGATCACACCTTGTTTGCAAAAGCTGACGGCGAAGTGAAGTTTGTAATTCGCGGTCCTAAGAACCGTCGTTTTATAGACATCGTTCCAGCCAGCGCCTAGTCCGGCGCGGGTTGTTCGCAAAATGCCCCGCCTTGTGCGGGGTTTTTTTGTTTTGGGGTGGGCTAAGTGTCTGTCCCTTTGTTCCTTATATTCAAGCCGCAATTTGAACGTTGTGGTTTCTTCAAGAGGGGTCGGGCGATGAAATTCGTCGATGAGGCCACCATCCAGGTGATCGCCGGTGACGGTGGAAATGGCTGCGTCAGCTTTAGGCGCGAGAAGTACATTCCCCGTGGCGGACCTGACGGCGGCGATGGTGGTGACGGCGGAGGGGTTTATCTTGAAGCCGACATCAATCTCAACACCCTCGCTGATTTTCGTCACCTTCGCACCTATCATGCCGAAGATGGCAAGAAGGGACATGGTCGGAATATGACGGGCGCCTCGGGCGAGGACAAAATCATTTTGGTCCCCGTCGGTACCATGGCGTATGACGAAGAGACCGACGAGCTGATCGCCGATTTGACCAAAGCGGGCGACCGTGCACTGGTGGCTAAGGGCGGCTTCCATGGTCTTGGCAATACGCGCTATAAGAGTTCGGTCAACCGCGCACCACGCCAGAGCAGTAACGGCTCTGAAGGCGATCGTCGTCGCCTGCGCTTAGAGCTCAAATTGCTGGCCGATGTGGGCCTGCTGGGCTACCCCAACGCAGGCAAGTCTACTTTGATCAGTGCCGTGTCGTCCGCGCGTCCCAAGGTAGCGGACTACCCCTTTACCACGCTTACGCCGAATCTTGGGGTAGTCAGCGTGGAGCGACATCGCAGCTTTGTGATGGCCGATATTCCCGGCCTGATTGAAGGAGCGGCAGAGGGGGCTGGCTTGGGTGTGCGCTTTCTGAAGCACCTCAGCCGCACGCGTTTGCTACTGCATTTGGTCGATATCGCACCTATCGACGAGGCGATCAATCCGGCTGATGATGCGGTGAAGCTGGTGGCTGAGCTGGCTAAGTATGAAGACTCGCTCGCCACCAAAGAGCGCTGGCTAGTTATCAATAAATCAGACCTGGTCGATGAAGAAGAGATGGCTGCGCGCCGCCAGGCGTTGATTGAGGCTTTAGATTGGCAGGGCGAGGTACACGTGATCAGCGCGGCCACCGCGCAGGGCACCGAGTTACTGAGCCAGAAAATCATGCAGCGCTTTGAGGAGTTGCGTGAACTTGACGCAGAAAGAGGAAGCGATGCAGCGCAGTGATCTGCCGCAGGTTAGGCGGTGTATTGTCAAAGTTGGCAGTGCGCTTATCACCGCGGACGGTGCTGGGCTTGACCTTAAAGCTATTGATTCTTGGGTTGAGCAGTTGGCGCAGTTGCATGCACGGGGTATCGAGCTCGTGCTGGTTTCTTCTGGGTCTATCGCAGAGGGTATCAGTCGTTTGGGTTGGACAGCGCGGCCCCGAGAGGTGGATAAACTACAAGCCGCTGCCGCTGTGGGACAAATGGGTCTGGTACAAGCCTACGAGAGTGCATTTAAAAAGCGCGGTATT
>JBMYWE010000270.1:0-4129 GCA_049607125.1 Granulosicoccaceae bacterium
CGATGATGCGACCGCCAAATCCAATGGTGCGTCCGCGTCGGTCGCGGATGGGAAACATCACGCGCTCGCGAAAACGGTCGTAGCGGCGGCCGTTGTCGCCGTGGGCTAACATACCGGCTTTGTCTAGTGCGGTTTGTTGCATGCCTTGGGAGGTGAGTGTGTCCCAGCCACCGGGTGCATAGCCCAAGGCGAATGTCTTGGCGGTGTCGCCGTCTAGTCCCCTGTTTTTGAAATATTCCACTGCCTCAGGCGTCTCCTTGAGGCGCTCCTGATAGTAGGCTTCACAGCGCTGTAGCACGTCATAGAGCGAGCTGTGATCTTCGCGTGGGCGGTTGTCCCCGCCTTCGCGAGGTACCTCCAAACCTAGCTCTCCCGCCAAAGACTCGATAGCTTCCACAAAGCCTAGGCGATCGTATTCCATGACAAAACTGATGGCTGTGCCGCTGGCTCCACAGCCAAAGCAGTAGTAGAACTGCTTGGATTGATTAACTGAAAACGAAGGGGTTTTTTCGTTGTGGAAGGGGCAGCAGGCACTGTGGTTAGCGCCTTTTTTGGACAACGGCAAGCGCGCATTGATCACCTCGACAATATCCAGTCGAGCGAGCAAATCATCGATAAACGCGCGTGGTATCAGGCCGGCCATGGGGTGCTTTAGGTTAGAGATTGAGGGAATAAGCTCGGATTATTCACCATTCACGCGAGTTCTCGCTAGTTAATTGATTTCCCAGCAAATATATTTCGGGTCGCGCAGTTCGGGACGCGCTGTCTCAGTCGGCTGTAAAACCAGGCAGCGTGCCTCGCACCAGCGCTTCTTCGAAAAAATTACTGGAAAATCAAATCCCTGCGCGAACTTTTCGGCAACAATGAAATTTCCGAGCTAGAAGGCCGCTGATAAGACTTCTTACCAAGCCGACTATATTGCCACCATAATACCGTAGTTAGGGGTAATACAACTCAATTGAAGAGGTCAAGTGATGGAAATCAGGCGTGTATCCGAAAGAGATACAGGTGCAATGACGGCGCTGTACAACCGATTTATTCGAGAGACTTTGGTTAGCTTCGAGACCGAAGAGATCACGCCGACTGAGATGATGTCCAGGGTACAGGCCAAGCTGCGGCGGCACGAGTGGCTTGTCGCCTATGATAGCGATGAATTTTTAGGCTTCGCCTATTTTGGTGAATTTAGGGAGCGGGCGGCTTATGCAGGCACGGTGGAGGCGAGTATTTACCTGTGTGACTCAGCCGTTGGGCGGGGTGTAGCCACGGAGCTCTATGGCGCGCTGATCAGGCGCGCTGGCGAGCAAGGCTACCGAGAAGTGATCGGTGTGATCACGGTGCCCAACGATCGATCTGAAGGTTTGCACCGTCGCTTGGGTTTTACGCCGGTTGGTGTCTTGCGGCGAGTGGGCCGCAAGTTTGGGCAAGACGCAGATGTCGCCCTGTGGCAAATGCAATTGCCGGTAGTGCAGTAGCGAATCGCCGAGCTGGATCGCGAATTTCTCGTGCTTGGCGATCCCCGTTTTGCTCACTCAGTACTGTGCCTCGATAAGGTAGGGGCCTTTCTTTGCCAAGCCCCTTTGCAGAGCAGAGTCCAGCTCTTGCGGTGTGCTTACTTTCTCGGCTTCCACGCCCATACCCCGCGCCATCGAGACGAAATCCAAAGTAGGCATATCTAGTCTCATCATGTCCTGCGCGATTTTGCCTGTCTTGGCGCCCACATTATTTAGCTCATGCTGAAGAATAGCGTAGGCGCGATTGGCGTAAATTATGGTCGTGACGTCTAGATTTTCTCGCGCCTGTGTCCACAGTGCTTGAATCGTGTACATAGCGCTGCCGTCGGCCTGGAGAGCTAGCACTTTGCGGTCTGGGCAGGCCACTGCGGCTCCCACCGCCAATGGGGGCCCTATACCAATGGAACCGCCGACAATATGTAGCAAGTCGTGTGGGGCGGCGCCAGCAGTCAGTTTGTGCAGACTGCGCCCCGCCGTTATCGCTTCGTCGATCACTATGGCTTGATCGGGCATGCGATGGGCGACCACCGCATTGATACTCTCTGGGTTTAGGGGATCGTCGACTGGCATGGGTGGCAGGTCGAGTATGGGAACTTCAGATACTTCACTTGCACCCAGTAAATCGGCTAACTGCTGTAGTGCCGCTACGCCGTCATGCTCGCGGCTGGCTGCTTCGAACACCTCGCAACCCTCTGGCAGTAGGCTACTGGGCTTATCGGGATAAGCAAAAAAAGCGACAGGTGGTTTAGCGCCGATGGTCACAATTTGCTCAAAGTCGGCCAAAAAAGCGAGCGCCTGCTCGACCGCGTAAGGCACGCATTCGATAGGAACAATACCGGCGCCGCGAGTCATGCGTGCATTGGAGTTAGGAGCGAGTAGCGTGACACCGGTTGCCTCGGCGATACCGGCAGCGAGTCGCAAGGGCTGCTCGCGCAAGATCTTGCCGCCCAGCATCAGCGCTGTGCGTTTGCCGGATTGTAGTCGTTCGGCTGCTTGCTGGATTTGGCGGTGATCTAGCGCCGGAAATTCCGGCAGTGCAGCAGGTGCTGCTTCAGCAGATGCTGGCTCCCAAGCGGTGTCGCCAGGCAGTATGAGGCTGGCAATACAACCCGGATGTCTTTGGCTGGCGGCCACGGCTTCGGCGCCATCGGCGGCGACATTTTGCGATGATTTCGACGTCTTCATCCAAGCCGACACTGGCGCGGCTAGGCCCTCGACATCGGCGGTGAGAGGGGCGTCATAGGCCACGTGCCAAGTGGCGTGGTCACCGACAATGTTGACCACGGGAGTTCCCGCCTTGTTGGCGTTGTGCAAATTGGCGATGCCATTGGCTAGGCCTGGACCGCAGTGCAGCAGGGTGGCGGCGGGTTTGTCCGCCATGCGGGCGTAGCCGTCGGCTGCGCCTGTTACCACGCCCTCAAATAGGCCGAGCACCGAGCGCATACCCGGCACTTGGTCGAGCGCGGCAACGAAGTGCATTTCAGAGGTGCCGGGATTGGTAAAGCAGGTGTCCACACCGGAAGCGATCAGTGTGCGAACTAGACTTTCTGCGCCGTTCATAGGCTGGGCCTCGCGTTGTTAGTTGCGCTTGATAACCGCCTATTGAACACTTCGCAGCGAACTTGGGCAAGTCAAAGTCTGATTCACGGTGTGCGGAGGGATTCTGAGTGCGCAATTAAGTAGTACTAAGAGGCTGCCGATACAAGCAGTATGAATAGCATTAGATACTTGCCGACAAAAAGACGCCCTCAATCCATGCACTTGTTGCGCGAATTCCAGTGCAGGACTCTTGAGATCTCGCCCCTGCGGCGCACGCGGGCGCTGGACACAGTGGTAATTTGGTCGCCGTTGCCCAAAGCCCCTGATTTGCCGTTGCGTTATATGCGCAGATCGGGTTCATAGAGGTTATTCGAGATTTTTGCGTTTGAGACGGAGAGGTCAGGCACGGGCTCTCAGATCAAATCAAATATGGAGCCTGCACCCGACAGAGTTAAACGGCGGTACAGTTTGGCGGCCGATACGTCCGTCAAGCCCGAGAGATAGTCGCAGAGCACTCGCGGCGGGTGATCAGCGGCGGCGTATTTGGCATAGACCGAGCGCGGCATCAACTCCCTGGGGTTGGCCAGTAGGGTATCAAATAGTGACAACATGGCTCTTTGGCCACGATGGCGCACCGCCAATATCTCTGGCCGCAATATCACTTCGTCAAACACAAAGCGCTGACACAGGTCTAGCAGTGCTCGTGCCTCCGGTTTGAGCTCGGCTTGTAGTTGTAGCAGCGGGTGCGCAAAGTTTTCATCGCTTACCAATTCGGTGTTGATGATCATGTAATTCACCAATCGGCTAATGGCGTGTTTGCGCCGATGCGGCTCGTCGCTCAGCAGCCGCTCGGTATAGAAGTCAAAGTCATCGCGCAGCGGATTGTCACCGAGCTTCTTGGCCTCCTGTGCAAAATCATCCATCCAGCGCTCGCGGCTGATTAGGCGAAGTGCCAGCGCATCTTCAAGATCATGGATGCCGTAAGCGACATCATCGGCAATCTCCATAATGCTGACATCTAATGCCTTGTATAGAGTTTTTCCGTGCGCGCCATCTCTTGCTTGTATTGTTTGCAGTCT
>JBMYWE010000271.1:0-4128 GCA_049607125.1 Granulosicoccaceae bacterium
GTGTCACCGAAATGATCGCGCACACCTGGTTGCACGATTATTTGAAGAGGCTCAAGAAGCACTTTCCCCAGACCTTGGTTGAGCTGAGCGTTGATATTTCTATTAATTTGAGTAAAGAACTGCAAGATCGCTCATTGGATCTCGCCTTGCAAAATGCACCTTTTAATCGGCGGATGGGCGCGGAAGTTGCGCTCGGTTCGTACCCTCTAATCTGGGTGGCTGCTCCTGGCATAGCCTTGCCAGACAAAAAGGTCACTATTGAACATTTGGCCAATCATCCCGTGATGACACATGCACGTTACACCCAGCCGCACGAAGAAGTGACGCAACACTTTGCTTCGCGACGCGACTTGCATCCCCGTTTGGTGCAGTCCAACAACGTCTCAGCGAGTTTGCAAATGTGCGTCAATGGGATGGGGATCGCAACCTTGCCCGAGGCCATGGTACTCAAAGAGCTGGACAGGGGGGAGCTCTGCCGAATCGACTACGGCTGGGTGCCTTCTTCTCTCGATTTTTTTGCGCGCTTCGACGCAGAAAAATCTCCTTCCTTGGTGCAAAGGGCTGCGGACCTCGCGGCTGAGGTATCCAACGAGTTTTTAAAGCAGCTCTATTCGCCTAGCAAAGCAAAATAGTGAGCCATGGGAGATCTGGATTCCGTAGAAGAGCGCCCAAGCTCCAGCGAGTTGTTTTTCCGATCCAGCCGATAAAGCATACATAGGGTTCTGGTGCCTTTTGCGCGCGTCCGGTATTGCGCCGGTCGCGATTTAAAAATGTTATCGAGCCAATTAAAAACAATCATTAGAATTTATGGTTGGCTCGTTTTAACCTGAGGTTAAATCAGCGTGATAGCAGGGGACACAGGTGACACAAATTTCTTCAGTACGTTTGGGTGTCGATATTGGTGGAACCTTCACCGATGTCGTGCTGGAAGTGGCGGAAAAACAGTACTCCACCAAGGTGCTCACCACTTACGCAGCCCCTGAGGATGCCATCATCGACGGCATGCGGCAGGTGTGCGAGCAAGCCGGGATCTCGCCCAGCGCCATAGGACGCATCATTCACGGTACCACCTTGGCGACCAATGCACTGATTGAACGACGCGGCGCCAAGACGGCCCTGATTACTACGCAAGGTTTTCGCGATGTGATCGAGATGCGCACCGAGTCTCGCTTTGAACAATACGACCTCAACCTGCAGCTGCCCGAGCCCTTGCTACCGCGCCAGCAGCGCTACACGCTTACAGAGCGTGTTGCCGCATCTGGAGATGTGCTCATTCCTCTCCAGCGCACCGAGGTTGAAGCGCTGGTCGATCGACTCAAGTGCGCCGGTTATCAGAGTATTGCCGTTGGCCTGCTGCACTCCTACACCAATAACCAGCACGAGCAACTGGTGCGCGAGGTGCTGGCCGATCGCTTTCCGCAGGCCATGGTATCGCTGTCGTCCGAGGTATCACCGCAGATGCGCGAGTACGAGCGCTTTAACACCGTGGTGGCCAACGCCTACATAAAGCCCCTGATGAAGAGCTATCTGGCACGCCTAGAAGGCCGTTTGGGCGCGGAGGGCGTGAGTTGTAAAATATTCCTGATGCATTCCGGTGGGGGCATTATCTCGTTGGATGATGCTGCCGAGTTTCCCGTGCGTTTGGTCGAATCCGGCCCTGCGGGTGGTGCTGTGTTTGCCGCCCACATCGCCGCGCGCTACGCTCTGGACAAAGTGCTTTCCTTTGATATGGGAGGCACCACGGCTAAAATTTGCCTGATCAAAAACCACAGCCCCAAAACCAGTCGAGTTTTTGAGGTGGCGCGTAGTTATCGCTTCAAGAAGGGGTCTGGTATGCCCATCTCTATCCCGGTGATCGACATGGTTGAAATCGGCGCGGGCGGTGGCTCACTGGCCCATGTGGATGCCATGCGGCAGATACGCGTGGGGCCAGAGTCGGCCGGTTCTGAGCCTGGGCCCGCGTGCTATGGTCGCGGCGGGAGTCGCGCGGCCGTGACCGATGCGGACTTGGTATTGGGCAAGCTTGACCCCGACAATTTTGCCGGTGGCTCGATCAAATTGCATGCTGCGCAATCGAACATGGCATTGCAAGAGCTGGGTGAGCCACTGGATATGGATGCACTGACCGCTGCCTACGGTTTGGCCGAGGTGGTCGATGAAAACATGGCCAACGCCGCGCGGGTGCACGCGGTTGAAAACGGCGAAGACTTATCCGAATACACCATGATCGCTTTCGGCGGTGCCGCGCCGCTGCACGCGGCTAGGTTGTGTGAAAAGCTCGGCGTGAATCGGCTACTGGTGCCGCCGGGGGCGGGCGTCGGTTCTGCTATTGGCTTTCTGCGAGCGCCGTCTAGCTTTGAGGCCAACCGCAGTGTGTATATGCGCTTGTCGGCCTTCGACGCCGAGCATATCCGCAGTTTACTGGCTGAGCTTGAGGCCGAGTCCACACGCTTTGTGCGCAGTTGTGATCCAGACTCCCACATCGAGCACGAGTTTAAAGTCTATATGCGCTACACCGGGCAGGGCTGGGAAATTCCCATCGTGCTCAGTGTTGAACAAGCGCGCAAGCCTGAAGCACAAATCTATTGTGAGTTGTTTGAGCGCGACTACACGGCACTCTTTGGTCGCCCTGTGGACGGTATGGATATTGAAATCACGGTGTGGTCGGTCAATGCCACCACACCGGCGGCGCCCGTTGCAAAGCTTGCGCAAATTGCCGCTGGCACCGATGCCACCAGCTCGGCTCAGAGAACCTTGTTCGACGCCGCCCTAGGCAAACAAACCCAGGCGGCGGTTGTGCTGCGAGAATCTCTCAGTGCGGGCCAACGAGTGACAGGGCCGGCGGTGATCACAGAGGACGAGACCAGTATCGTTCTGCCTGCCAGCTGTCAAGCCACACTGCAAAGTGACGGCTGTGTGGACGTGCGGCGACGGCGAGAAGCGTGCGGATCACTCGCAAGCCCACCATCGAACACAGGAGCTATGGCATGAAGCAATCAACTGTCATGCATCAGGTGATGTGGAACCGTATGATTTCGGTGGTCGAGGAGCAGGCGCAAGTTTTAGTGCGCACCGCTTTCTCCACTTCCGTGCGCGAGGCTGGAGACCTCTCGGCGGGGCTCTACAACGTGGCCGGTGCTATGTTGGCGCAAGCCGTGACAGGCACCCCTGGGCATGTAAACGCCATGGCCGATGCCGTGGGCCATTTTATTCGCCGTATCGGTGTAGAGAATATCTGCGAAGGTGATGTGTATATCACCAATGACCCCTGGGAAGGCACGGGTCATCTACACGACATCACCGTCGTTAGTCCTTCATTTTACAAGGGCGAGCACGTCGGTTTTTTTGCTTGTACGGCCCATGTAGTGGATATCGGTGGCCGCGGTTTCGGCGCTGACGCCAACTCGGTGTACGAAGAAGGGCTGTATATTCCGATCATGAAATTTGCCCATCGCGGGGAGGTGGATAAAACCCTGCTCGCGCTGGTACGTGGCAATGTGCGTGAACCAGATCAACTGGTGGGAGATATCTACGCGCTGGCCAGCTGCAACGAAATTGGTCATCGTCGCCTCGCTGAAATGCTGCAAGAGTTTGGTCTGGATGGGGTCGAGGAAATAGGCGAATTTATTCTGGAGAACTCGCGCCGGGCCACCGTTGAGAGAATCGCGGCGCTGCCACGGGAGCAGGCTTGTGGTGCCATGCGCATCGACGGCTACAGTTCACCGATCGACTTGAAAGTTAAACTCGACATCCAGTCGGACCGTATAGTCTGTGACTTTGCAGGCAGTTCTGGGCTGGATAAAAAAGGCATTAACGTGCCGTTGGTCTACACCAAAGCCTACGCGTGTTACGCACTCAAGTGTGCGATTGCACCCGAGATCCCCAACAACGCCGCATCCTTGGCGCCCTTTGAAGTGATGGCGCCTGAGAACAGTATTGTCAATGCCTTACACCCGGCGCCTGTTGCCCTGCGCCACGTCATTGGACACATGGTGCCCGATACGGTGTTTGATGCGCTGGACAAAATTCTGCCCGATAGAGTGCCGGCTGAGGGGGCCGGCACTTTGTGTAATTTTCAGGTGTCGCTGCAGCCGCGCACGGATGCTCAGCCACCCGAGCACGCTCGCC
>JBMYWE010000272.1:0-4128 GCA_049607125.1 Granulosicoccaceae bacterium
AAGCTAAACACTAAAAAGAAGGCGATGCTGCCCGCCACGTAGAAGCCCAGTGCCTCAGCGGCGATAAACACAAGAATGGCTTCAACCGCTAGCCCGGGAAGCATTTGACTAAACATGCTGAGTGGCACGCCGTCACCCACTCGTGCCAGGCCTGTGGTGGCTCGGTAGAAGTTCCAGACGGCGAAGCCAATAAAAAAGACGGCGATCAGTCGCGGAAACAAAAAGGCCTCTGCAGGTTCCTGGGTCATACTGAGCCATGTGACAACTGCAGCGGTGATCAACACCAGCGCAGAAGACACGCAGTGCTGCATGTGAGGGGCTTTACCTTTGGCCGAGTCGTCGAAACTCGCATTTTTGTTGGAGACGAAGCTGTAGGCAACTGAAGCCAATACCAGCACGATTAAGAACACATTGAGTGTTCCGCTTAGGAAGTAGCTGTAGGGCATGTCCATGGCGTTGGCGATCATGGAGCCTTGGATAAAGTTGGCTTCGGCGATTGGGCCAAGAATCAGCCCTAGAACGAGAGGTGCAGCGGAGAAGCCGAAACGCACCAAAAAGAACATGCCAACCCCGAGCACAAACATTACCAGTACATCGCCCATGGATTGCTGAATAGAATAGGATCCGAACACGGCTAGTATTAGCACCGAGGCAGCCAGTAGTGGCACAGGTGCGCGTGCTATACGCGCGGCCCAAACGGCGGTGTAAATGCCAAACACCACCATCAGCAGTTGACCGACAAGCATGGAGTTAATGAAAGTCCAAGCCACTTCGGGGTAGTTGTCAAAGAGATCAGAGCCAGGGAAAATTCCGTGGATTAGTAAACCGCCGAGTAGCACAGCAGCGGTGGGGCTGCCGGGTATGGAAAGTGTCAATAGTGGCACCAGAGAGGGGCCGACCATGGCGTTGTTTGCCGATTCGGCGGCGATGACACCTTCGGGGTGACCTTTGCCAAATTTGTCTTTGTCAGGAGATAGTTTCTTACTTTGGTCGTAAGCTACTAAGCCTGCTATTTGTCCGCCTACGCCCGGAATTAAACCTACGATAGAGCCGATAATCGTACCGATAGACAGGGCGCGGACACTGGAAAACAACTCCCGTATAGAAGAACCCAAGGAGTAGTGTGGTACCTCTACCGACTCCACCGCCACTTTGTTGCGACCTTTGGCAAACATTTCCATTACTTGTGGGATGGCAAATAAACCGATCAAGGCAGCGATAATATTGACGCCTCCGGTGAGTGCATCAGCAAATATGAATCGCTGCGCCCCCTGGATATCGTCGTAGCCGATCATGGATAGCCATAGGCCGATGCAGCCAGACAAGAGGCCTTTGACAAAGGAGTTGCTGTCGAGTGAGCCAATGACGGTCACGCCAAGAATGGCTAGCCAGAAGAGGTGCGAGGGGCCAAAGGCCAAAGCCCAGCGCGAGAGCATTGGCGTGAGAAAAATGAGTAGCAATACGCCAAATACACCTCCTACACCAGAAGCTAGAAAAGAGAGATGTAGCGCCCGCGCTCCTTCGCCGCGGGTGGCCATCGCGTGACCATCTAGTGCGGTTGCAATATTGGCGGGTGCGCCCGGTATTTTTAGTAAAATGGCACTGACCGCGCCACCGGCAACCGTTGAGGTGTAAGCCGCCCCCAGCAGAATCAGCCCCTGCGTTGGGGCGAGCTGAAATGTAAAGGGAATCAATAGAGCCACGGCCATGGTGGGGGACAGACCGGGTGTCGCGCCGAGTATTAGTCCGCCAATGGTGCCGCCGATTAGCAGCAGTAGAGACAGTGGCTCGAATACTCCGCCAAAGTGATTGAGAAATTCCATCTGTCGCTCGTCGACCTCACTTGAAATTGGGTGCTGATCTGCAGGGTGTGATTCAGTCTAGCGATGAAAATAAAAATGTAAACGTTTTCATTTTGTGTGGAACAATAACCACTCCCAGTGGGCTGCTAACCGAGGAAGCTTGGCTCGTGGCTGACAAATTTCACTTCCAAACCCAGGCGCCATGTACAGGTGCTGGTATGCGCTGCGTTGGAAATCTGTTATCTGTAAATAGGTGAGGTGGTAGCCATGGCTAGAATAAGAACAACCAAGGGAGCCCCCGGTATTCAGGAGGTGGCCAAGCGAGCAGGGGTATCACTGGCGACTGTCTCGCGATGCTTTAATTACCCCGATCAAGTGCGGGAGAGTACACGCAATAAGGTACAAACAGCGGCGGCTGAACTTGGCTATATACGCAACCGTATGGCTGGAGCGCTGCACAGTCGAGCCAGTGGCTCGGTTGGGTTGGTCGTTCCCACCATAGACAACGCCATTTTTGCCGAGCTGATCGAGGCGATTACCACGCGCCTGCAACACCACGATCGCACGTTGCTCATCGCTGCTCATGGCTATGATCTCGCCCAGGAGGTATCGATTGTGCGCTCTTTGTTAGAGCGTCGGATCGACGGCGTAGCGCTGGTGGGTTTTGATCACGACGAAGTGGCGATGCGGATGCTGTCTATGCGATCGGTGCCCGTCCTGTCGGTTTGGAACTACCAACAGAACAGCGCCTTTCACTGCATCGGTGCTGACAATCGGGCGGCCGGTCGGGAGGCCTTCGAGCGTTTGTTTGCTCTGGGGCATCGTGATATTGCCTGTCTATTTCCCGCTGTTAGCCACAACGATCGTGCACGTGATCGCTACGAAGGTGCACTGCAGGCCGCTATCGAGGCTGATTGCCCCGTTCCAGAACGTCGGCAGTTTGACTGCTCATACGACTTAGGCGAGGCGAAGTCTGTGGCGCTGGAGATGTTATCGGGGGACAAGCCAAGTGCAGTGCTCTGTGGCAATGACATCATTGCCCAAGGTGTGATCTACGCTTGCATCGCCCGCGGTGTCCGCGTGCCGCAGGAGCTATCTGTGGTGGGCATTGGTGATTTCAGAGGCTCGGCAGACATAGAGCCCGGCTTGAGCACCGTGCGCCTACCGGCCAAGCGCATTGGCACCGAAGCCGCCGACACCATTGTCGAGCTCAGCGAGCAGCCCTTGACCGACGCTCGTCCGCAGCGCAAGTTGTTGGAGCATCGCTGGGTTGAGCGTGGCTCCACTGCTTCGATCTAGCGCCGGCGTCGACTGAGCTGGTATTGGTTCGTTGCAGGGAGAATCAGGCAGCAAGGCGTGGCGCTGGAAGATCTTTCGTCGCTTTTTGCTGCGGCTTCCCGTGGTCTAGGTTGCAGCTCTTCGCGATCTCGCCGGCATTGGTTTTACGGCTAAAGAACCGCTTAGTTGCGGTGACAACTCGCCAAGCTGCTTGCGAGCGTAGTTGTCTGCCTTTTTGCAGGTAAAACGTGACCGTATCAGGGTGGCTTGGATCTTGGTTTAGAAAATCTTGTGTATTCAAGGCCGCTGTCTTCTCTGTTTTTTCTATGTAAAGAACTATAGGCAGCTAAAGGCTTGCCCTCAAACGCGAAGATTTGCCACAATAGAAAAGAAAAACTTGTCTATTGGGGTTTTGAGATGCGTTTGCCTTCCCTGACTGCTCTAAAGTCCTTTAATGCGGCGGCTGAGCATCTTAGCTTCAAAAAAGCGGCCGATCAGCTGTCGGTGACGCCTGCGGCACTCAGTTTCCAGATTCGCCAGTTGGAAGAGGAGTTGGGGTGTGAGCTCTTTGTGCGAGAAAACCGGCAAGTCAGGCTCAGCAACGCAGGCGCGACTATTCAAGCCGACATTCGTCAGGGTTTTGAATGCTTCGAGCAAGCGTTCCGGCGCTTACAGCGCAGTCGGCGGCCGGAAATACTCAACATTTCTTGCGGGCCAACCTTTGCTGCCAATTGGTTGGCGCCGCTGTTGCACGAGTTTTTGCTGTTGCAACCTCAGCTGGAAACACGGATTTCATCAGGGTTGGCACTGGTAGATCTCCACAGCGATGATGTCGATATCGCCCTTCGATTTAGCTCCCCGAACCAACCAGGTTGTCGGGTGATCAAGCTAGTGGATGATTACCTCACACCCATGTGCAGTCCGGCGTATCTTGCCAAAGCACCGTCTCTGCTTGAGCCAAGCGATCTGTCGAATCACGTGTTAATTCACAGCGTGAGTTGTGATCACGCGTTGAAAATGCGGTGTTGGTCACACTGGCTCGACAGAG
>JBMYWE010000273.1:0-4109 GCA_049607125.1 Granulosicoccaceae bacterium
TTCTCAGCTGTGATGCATCTAGACCCATGGAATAGAATGGACTTTCGTTACTCCAATACAAGTTGCGCATTAAAAAGGTGGGGTCTTTGGTGTAAGTAACGGCGAAGTTGAAAAGATAGGCGGCGGTTACATCGGGCTTGTCAATCACTACAGATTTGGTCATTCATACCGCGCGTGGCCAGCACAAACTTTAAGAAATAGCTCCTGAGCGTTCTGTTGCGTACCAGCTTTTAGTCTGCGCGTAGTCGTGTATTTAAAAATAATCGCTTTACATAACACCAAAAGGTGTTATTGTTAATGACACCTTTTGGTGTTCATACGACTTAGGTGTCTGCAGGCGCGGGCGGGTCGTTGTACGGGAGCTGAAAAATTGACGGATATACAACCCGCCTTTCGCGCTTTGGCGGACCCAACGCGCCGTCAGATACTGATGCAATTGAGTCAACGGGATATGACTATCGCCGAGATTGTCGATGAATTTCCCCTGTCTCGAAATGCCGTCAAAAAACATTTGATTGTGTTGGAGGAAGGACGGCTGATTTGCGTACACAGTCGAGGGCGAGAGCGGGTGAATAAGCTTGAGCCAAAAGGCCTGAAGTTTGTCGCCGATTGGCTTAAATACTTTGACCACTTTTGGGATAGCAAACTCAATGCGCTCAAGCAGGTGGTGGAACAAACGGAGCAAAAACCATGAGCAATTCAGTGATTAGCAAGACGGTGTTCTTTAACGTCTCCAGAGACACGCTATGGCAGTACTTAACCGAAAAAGAAAAGCTCGGCTTGTGGTTTCATCCCGCTCAGGCCGACTTAGAGGAGGGCCAGCCCTACGCTTTAGTGAGTGCCGACAGTGGCGAAAAGCTGTGCTGGGGGGAGGTACTGAGCATGTTGCCCCCTGAATCTATGCGTTGGAGCTTCACCGTAGGCCCCCTAGGCGGAGCGATGACGATGGTGCATTGGCAGTTGGAGAAGTCCCACGGCGGGACACGTCTCACCTTGACGCACGAGGGCATCGGTGATGCCGCTGGTGATGCCGCACTCGGATTGTTGATGGCTCTGGATGCAGGCTGGGACGAGCACTTCGCTGCTCTGCGCACCGCTGTTACCGATACTTGTGGTGACGTCAATGGGGGTCACGGATGTGACTAGTCCTAAAACTTCGAGCCGAGCCGAGTGGCTGAAACAACGTTTGGAGCTTCTGGAAAAGGAAAAACAACTGACACAACTGCGCGATGAACTCGCGGCACGCCGGCGCGAGCTCCCGTGGGTTAGTGTGGATAAATCCTACCAATTTGGCAGCAATCGGCAATCGTTGGCGGACTTGTTCCAAGAGCGCAGCCAGCTGGTGATCTATCACTTTATGTATGGTGAAAATTGGGAGGGCGCCTGTACCAGTTGTTCATTTTGGGCAGACAACTTTAATGGCATTGATGTGCACTTGGCGCAGCGAGATATCAGCTTTCTAGCGGTTTCCACCGCCTCACAAGACAAGCTAGATAGCTTTGCGCAGCGTATGGGCTGGAGCTTTCGTTGGCTGTCGTCGCAGGGCAGCGATTTTGGCCGAGACTTTCAGGTGTCATTTGGTGTAGATGAAAAAGAACAGGGCAAAATCCATTACAACTACCGCGACCAAAGCTTTTTTATGGAAGAAATGCACGGCGTGAGTGTCTTCGCGCGCGACGAGCAAGGGCAGGTATACCACACCTACTCTACCTATGGCCGAGGCCTAGACATGCTCAACGGTGCGTACAACTATATTGACTTGACACCTAGAGGGCGCAATGAAGACAACGGCATGTCGTGGCTTCGGTACCACGATAGTTACGAGCTGTGAGCTGCTCTAAACCGTTGCAATCTTCAGTGAAAACTCTTTTTTCAATGTTATAGCGGGAATCTTGGCACGCGTCTTATCCGCCATATCTAAGTCGATTTCGGCGATAGCAATTTCCTCGGACTCTCCACACTCGGCTTGTATTGTTCCCCAGGGGTCAACGATGAGCGAATGTCCATAGCAACCCCGGGTAGCTGTGCCGTGTTGAGCCGGGGCAATTACCCACGCGGCATTTTCAATGGCGCGCGCCCGCAGCAAGCTATGCCAGTGCGCTTCGCCGGTGGGGCGGGTAAAAGCGGCCGGTAGAAACAGAATTTTGGCTCCCGCTTGCGAGTAGGTTCTAAATAATTGGGGGAAACGCAAGTCATAACAGATAGCCATTCCGGCTTGGCTACCCATGCAGCTGGCCAACACTGCTCGTTCGCCTGCTTTGAAGGTGTCGCTCTCGCGAAACCACACATCACCACCTAGGTCGATATCAAAGAGATGGATCTTGTCGTAGTGTGCACTGATCTCCCCAGAAGAGTTGATCAAATAGGAGCGATTGTAGATTTTTTTGTCTTCTTCGATCCCGATAGATCCGATCAAAACTTCGACCTTGTGGTACTGAGCAAACTGGCGGAAAGCAGGCAGAGCGGGGTGCTCTTGCTCGGTAAAGGCGATCGTTTTGGGTCTTGGGCCACTCTGGTCAAGGCCCACGCAAACCTCTGGCAAGGTCAAAAGTACAGCGCCCCTCTCTACTGCTTTCTCCATCCCGGCAATACAGCGATCTATATCTGATTGCAGGTCGGCACTGGCGCATATTTGTATCGTAGCGGCGGAGAAGGTTTGCTGTGAGACTGTCATTTTGGTGGCTGGCTCTTGGTGGAAGGGGCAACAGTAGCATCGCAGAACTGGCGCGTTGACTCAATGTAAGGCGCTTTCTGGGTCGGTTAAAAACCAGATACCTGTCAACCAATGTCAGCGTCGTGCGTTTACAAAGTTCAACTAGAAATATCTGGAGTTAATATGTTGAGCTATCTCTCTGTCGTGGAGTGGTCTCGCTTGGGGCTGTTGTATGGGCATCTCATCGCCTGCGCGCTCGCTATTGCGGCGGTACTAAAAGCTGATGTTGCCATCTTTTCAGGTCAATACACAGCCAGCGGCCTAAAAAAGACGGCTGACGATACTTCGAAGTTGTTGTTGATTCTGTGGGTGACGGGCCTAGCTATTATTTATTTGGACACAGGCTTTGAAGTC
Organism: Granulosicoccaceae bacterium; assembly: GCA_049607125.1. Classification (GTDB taxonomy): domain Bacteria; phylum Pseudomonadota; class Gammaproteobacteria; order CALCKW01; family CALCKW01; genus CALCKW01. The sequence continues at coordinate 3,068 of JBMYWE010000273.1, forward strand.
GATACCTTGCTAGATAGAACCAAGCTAATGTTGAAATTGATGTGCGTGCTGACACTCACGGCTAACGGGTTGGTTTTGCACTGGGTGTCTTTTCCAATATTAGTGAAGCGCAGAGGAAATCTTGGCTGGTTTGAGGCGTTTCTGCTGGTCACGACTGGGGCTTTGAGCACAACGCATTGGCTCGCTGCAGCGTTTGTCGGGATGTCTAAGCCTTTGGGCAGGGTGCCGTTGGACGTTCTAGCTCAAACCTATGTGTCTTTGGTTTCGGTGGCTCTGGTCGTCTCGCTGTTTTTTATGCCAACAATGCGCGCCCGTTTGGTACACGTGGATTCCATCGATTCGGAGCGAAATAAAACGACTCTGCCAGAAGTGTGCTAGTGCGAAGCTTCACGTCAAAGCCGTCAAAAGCGGTGAATCTCGCCAGCTTACTTGGTTATCTGTATGGACGCGATAGCTTGGGTGTACGATATTGCGGGCATCCCCAGCGAGACAAAATTCGGTGAAGATCGCAACGCCTTAAGTGCCGTGACTGTAATATTGGTATTGGCAATCAAAGGCCCACAGTAATTGAAACCGATTGCTTGCTTCAGGGGGAGGAGCGGCGCTGTTCCGCGTCCGTTGGTATAACTGTAGTTTTCTGAATGCTGTCTCTTTGACGCTGGTAAGACTGATTGACTTGGGAAGTTGTCATCCTGTGTTTTGTTTTGCGCGCTTCATTGTAGACTATACGCCTTGTCCAATAGTGACAAAAGAGCAGCTGAGCTTAACCCGGATATTTCATCATTGCCGAAAAGCTCGCGCTGGTATTTGGCTTTCGGGTGGGTTTTTCGACGGAGCGCTGGTGTGGGGCGCGCAGTCTGGTTCAACCGCTGACTGAGACTGCGCGTCCCGAACTGCGCGTCCCGAAATAAATCCGATGGTGCATTAAGTAACTAGGGAAAATTCGTGTGAACGGTGAAATATCCGAGTGTGTGAATTGTCAAGAGTTTGGCCCCGAAGGCGGCCGGTTAGTGGTGTACTTTCACGGGGCGCCAGGTGATGC
>JBMYWE010000274.1:0-4058 GCA_049607125.1 Granulosicoccaceae bacterium
AGGATGACTACGCGCTTTGCCGTGTAGGCTTGGCGCCCTGCTCGCCTTTTTCGGTCTCTACAGATCTGATGCGCGAATCCGCTGAGCTGGCACGCCACTATGGTGTTCGCTTACACACCCATTTGGCCGAAAATACAGAAGATATCGCCTACAGCGAATCGGTTTATGGCATGCGGCCCGGCGACTACGCCGAGAGCTGCGGCTGGACGGGTGAAGACGTCTGGCACGCACACTGTGTGCAACTCAACGAATCCGAAAGCGCAGCGTTTGCCGCATCGGGTACCGGCATTGCCCACTGTCCCTGTTCAAATATGCGCTTGGGCTCGGGAATAGCCCCTGTCGCTCGTTGGATTGAGCAAGGTGTACCCGTGGGTCTAGGTGTAGACGGCTCGGCCTCGAACGACGCCGCCGATATGATCGACGAAGCCAGACACGCATTATTACTGCAACGAGTGCAGCATGGCCCAGCGGCCATCGACGCTCAGCAGATTCTGCGCTTAGCTACCCGTGGCGGAGCTCGTGTATTGGGCCGCCAAGATATAGGAGCACTGCTACCGGGCATGGCCGCGGACTTTGTCGCCTGGCGAACAGACACCTTAGCCTTCGCAGGCGCCGAGAGTGATCTGGCGGCTGCATTGGTTTTCTGTAAACCCGGAAAGGTTGACCTAGCGGTGGTGCAAGGTCGAGCACTTGTAGAAGACAGCCAGCTGACCATGCTGGATCTACCCACCTTATTAAAACAACACCGATCGATTTCCCGACAAATGATCAACGGTTAGACAGATTCACCCAGCCCGAAAGTGCAAATTTTCGGTTGGTAAATCGTTACCGTTGATCCACACCTCTGACCCTCCCCCATTCAGGGTGTGATTATTGCGCGTTTGTGGCAGTAGAACCGCGCGCGGCGATGAAGACAGCAGCCAGACTATCAGAAGCCGGGCTGGCACTCGCTCTCGTAAGGTTCAAAAAAACTCAACCTCGGTCGATAAACCCACTGAGTAGACATCTGTCAGGTTTCACTATGCGTACAAATCAAGGCGGCTTCACGTTATTGGAGCTGGTCGTCACCCTTATCATTCTGGGCTTAATGCTCGGCATGGGCCTGCCCGCGATGACGCGTATGACTCAGGGCGCCGCGGTGCGCGCTGCTTCAAATGAGCTTGTCAGGGATTTCAATATCGCCCGCAGTCACTCCAGCGATTTAAATGAAAGAATCACGCTGTGTCGCCGCAGCGGCACCAGCACCAATTGCATTGGGGCCAGCAACGGCGCGGGATGGGACAACAACGGTTGGGTGATTTTTGTCGACAACGACCAAGACGCCATCCCCGATGTTGCCAATCAGTTTATACGCATCACCGACCCCATCGACGCTGTCTCCATCAGGCATAACGGAGTAACAGGAAACCAATTTAATGGCTCTGTTCGCTTTTACCCCGATGGAACAGTTCGCGACATAAATGGAAACTTAGCCACTGTTGATTTTGACTTATGCCCCAACAACCCGTCCGCGGGCGGTCGCACTATCGATATGAATAGCCGAGGCAATATCAGAGTTTCTACCGCTCAAGCACTAGCCAATGGCCGAGGTTGCCCATAATGATTCGAAGAGAGAGACAATCAGGGGTAACGCTCATCGAGGTACTGATCACCTTGGTGATATTGGGCATTGCCCTTTCCGGCATTGCGGCCATGCAACTGTCTTCCATGCAGTCAGCGACACAAATGAAATACCACAGCGCGGCGACAGCCATTGCTCAGTCAATGCTCGACTCCATGCGGGCTGGGCGTTCGGGCGCTACCGCGGCAGACTCTCTGGCCAACTTGCAAAGCTACATCGGTAGCAACACCAGCTCTCCTCCCGCAGCAACTCAAGCAGGCCAAGACTACATCGCCTTTATCGCAGAATTGAATGCCGCTTTCACAAATCGAAGCCCGGGATTCACGATCGCAGTCGACGCCAACAGAATGGTGACGGTCTCTATCACTTGGAGTCAGAGAGACGATAACTCACCCGCAAATGTGGCAAACAAAACCTACAGCGTCAGCTCCATCTTATAAAGGCTCATCATGAAAAATATGCGTCAACAAGGGTTTACCCTGCTAGAACTGATGATCGCGCTCACGGTCGGCCTCTTGCTGATTGCTGGAACCGTGACCATGATGGGCAACTCCAGCAACGCGCTCAAACGACACGAGACTAACGCCGATATGACCTCGGCTCTTCGCGTGTCAAACGAAACCCTGCGCGACAATATACAAGCTGCTGGCTACTTTGGGCGCACCCGTTTTGCGGGTGATATTGAAGGTCGTACCAACAGTTCTGGTGCCTTGCCTTCAATTAGCGGAGACTGCTACGCAGGTTTTTACGCAGATCTGGAGCGATATGTTTTCGCCAGTGATGACGTAAACCCTTTTCCCACTACTTGCCTGACCGATGCCATCGCGAACTACGCTGATGGCACCGATGTACTCGTGGTTAGGTTCGCCAAAGAAGAAGGCCTCACTGGCGCCTCTGGAACAGCTGCACTTGACGCCAACAGCGTGTATATCTTTGGCAACCCGACGGGTGGTGAGGTCTTTAGAGGTAACAACCCGCCCTCTATCGTTCGTATTCCCTATGCCGGCACTTACGACCCTGATATCCAAAAACGGCTCTATGAGCTAAAAACCTACGTCTACTTTATCGGCAACCCGCCATTTGACGACGCAGATATTAACGAAAACGCGCTATATCGACTGAGCCTCAACCTCAGTGGCAGCACGCCATTTGATGTGGAGCTTGTGTCAACCGACATCACCGATTTACAAGTGAGCTTTGGTATAGAGAACTGCGTCCTCGGGTCTCTAGGTGGAACAAACGCCTGCGACGGTAGCATCGATTCATATGTTACTGGCGGCGGCTTGAATATCATCAGTGGTCTACCCACCTCTGAGTCTATTGCACGCATTCGCACCACTAGCGTGGGTATCACCTCGCTCAGTGAACGGATTACCGGTGCTGAATTTATGTCAACCAAAGCCCACCGACACCGCGACCAAGTAGTCAGAACATCTGTGGCTGCACTGTTCCGCAGCACCACTTTTCAAGTACGCAACAGCGAAAGTATTTTCCCCGGAAGCTAGTCATGAAAAACTACAAGCTCGGCAATCACCGCAAGCAATCGGGTATCACGCTCGTCATAGGCTTGATCATGCTAGTAGTGATCACCTTAATTGCCATTTCAGTTTCAAATATGGTTACGGTCGATCTACGTATCGCCAGAAACCAACAAACCTCATTGAGCGCCAAAGCGGCTGCGGAAAGTGGTATAGATTCTCTTATCAACGATCCCGCACAGCTAGCGATTCTTGCACCCTTTTCCTTCGTTAACAACCCAATCGAAACTCTTCCCGTCGGCACCCCACACACAGTGAATGGTCCGTCAGGAAGTACTTGGCAGGCACTGGTGACTGTTAAGCGAATGGGCGACCCACTGCCCTGCCCCAAGGCGACGCTACCCATCAACACAAGTAGTATCGACAGCACATCAATTGCCAAGTGTGTCTATTTCGAGATCACGTCTATAGGAAGGTCCGATGCCAACCTCCACGTCAACAGCTCCACCCAGACACTGACCAGAGGTTTCTACAGAAAAGTAGGCGGCTTTGTCTCCGGATAGTTTGATCTTAAAAAAAGAATATTGTAGATAATTATGAAAAAGCCCAACTCTCCGCTGCATATAAAGCTGCTGCACGTGGCACTACCGCTCACGTTCGCAACAATAGTTGCTCAGGCTGCCGACACGGATGTCTACCTGAACCAAAGCAGTACGGTGCTACCCAATGTGATGTTCTCTATCGATACCAGTGGCAGCATGAACGCGCGGCTGTGGGCGCCACCCGACTACAATGCATCACAGAGCTACTCCGGCAGTTTCGACAGCAACAGAGTTTATTTTTCTTTAGATGAAGCACACGATGAGTCTGGAATGGGTGCTGAGCTGATGTGGTTCAGTCCTGATCAAATGATAGAAGAGGCTTTGTTGGCCTTTCCTGGAAAAAGAGTAGTTCATTTG
>JBMYWE010000275.1:0-4055 GCA_049607125.1 Granulosicoccaceae bacterium
TGTGCGTCTCCTGCGAGGAATTGTTTTTCTTGATCATACGAACAAACCCCGCCCAATGAAACGGGCGGGGTTGTTTTGTTGCTCGCCGAATGCATCGGCCTATTAAATGAAGATCAGTTCTGCCAGCTCTTGATCAACTCGTCGTAGTCAACCGTGATTGGCTGAGGCTTCTCGTTATCGAGCTTGGCCTTGGGCGAACCGGGTTGCGAGAGCCAGTGCTCAGCGCCCATTTCTTCGTTCATTTTAGGGCCTATGTCGCCTTGCACACCCGCGCGTTCAAGGCGACTCAAGACTTTCTCTTGTGCTGCACACAGAGCGTCCATGGCTTCTTGAGCAGTTTTCGCACCTGAGGAAGCATCGCCAATGTTCTGCCACCACAACTGTGCAAGCTTGGGGTAGTCAGGCACATTGGTACCTGTTGGCGTCCACTGTACACGCGCCGGTGACCGGTAGAACTCCACTAGACCACCGAGCTCTTGTGCCCGATCGCTGAAAGACGCGTGTTGCACGTCAGAGTCACGAACGAAAGTCAGGCCAACGTGAGACTTTTTCAGGCTAACCGTCTTTGCCACCGTAAACTGAGCGTATAACCAAGCCGCCTTAGCACGATCAACAGGTGTCGATTTCATCAGTGTCCAAGAACCCGCGTCCTGGTAGCCAAGCTTCATGCCCTCTTCCCAGTAAGCGCCGCGCGGACTTGGCGCCATACGCCATTTAGGCGTGCCATCGTCATTGACGACCGGCAAGCCCTTCTTGACCATATCGGCAGTAAAGGCGGTGTACCAGAAAATCTGTTGGGCAATCTCGCCTTGAGCTGGCACTGGGCCCGCCTCACCGAATGTCATGCCGTTGGCAGCCGGCGGCGCAAAGTCACGCAACCACTGCGAGTACTTGTCGACCGAGTAGACAGCAGCGGGACCATTGGTGGCACCACCGCGGCTCACACAGGAACCGACAGGGCGTGAGTTTTCGTCTACACGAATGCCCCACTCGTCGACCGGTACGCCGTTGGGAATGCCCTTGTCACCGGCGCCGGCCATCGAGAGCCATGCATCGGTAAAACGCCATCCAAGTGATGGATCCTTCTTGCCGTAGTCCATGTGGCCATAGACCTTCTTGCCATCGATTTCGCGACCCGTGAAGAACTCGGCGATATCGTGATAAGCAGACCAGTTGACCGGGACACCGAGATCATAACCATACTTGGCTTTGAAATCGGCTTTGTTTTTGTCATCGTTGAACCAGTCATACCGAAACCAATACAGGTTGGCAAACTGCTGCGATGGCAGCTGGTAGACTTTACCGTCCGGCCCCGTGGTAAAACTCAGCCCCATAAAGTCTTCAATATCCAGGCTTGGCAACGTGACATCACTGCCTTCACCGGCCATCCAGTCAGTCAGATTGCGCACTTGCTGATAACGCCAGTGTGTGCCAATCAGGTCCGAGTCGTTGATGTAGGCGTCGTAGATATTCTTGCCCGATTGCATCTGAGTTTGCAGTTTTTCAACCACATCCCCTTCACCGATCAAATCATGGTTAACCTTGATGCCAGTGATTTCAAAAAACGCTTTGGCCAGAGTTTTAGCTTCATACTCGTGCGTGGTGATCGTCTCAGAGACGACGTTGATTTCCATGCCTTGAAAAGGCTTGGCCGCATCGACAAACCACTGCATTTCATCCATCTGTGCTTGCATTTCTATTGTCGACGGCTGAAATTCTTCCGCCACCCAGCGTTTGGCCGCAGCCATATCCGCCCAAGCAGCACCGTTCAAACTCGACAATGCAAATGACACAGCTAAAGCTGTCATTCTCAGTTTCATGGTATATCTCCTTTGATTCCGCACAACGCGGTAACAACCGATTGACTCGGTTTTTTTAACACCACCCTGGTTAACTCCAGAGCTAGATCAAACCCAACGAAAAACAGCTGCGGCATACGCCACAGATACAACACTGGCCCACCAGAGCGGGCCATCACTAAATGCCAAAAAAGCCAAGTGAATAAAAGCACTACCCAACAGGGAGACAAAAAGACGATCCCCCGGCGTAGTGGCAAATCTCAGTACGCCCACCCGCTCCTCCTGCGGCGCGAGCAAGGCCCATATTGTCATGAAGACAAGGATCGCCGCGATGGCGCCAAAAAAGCTAGCCGTGGGAACTGTCCAACCCATCCAACTCATGTCCATGTGTCCCCCTCCCCTCAAACTCGACCCAGGGCAAAACCCTTGGCGATGTAGTTACGGACAAACCAGATCACCAGTGCACCGGGCACGATGGTCAACACACCGGCTGCCGCCAGCACGCCCCAGTCCATCCCGGAGGCCGAAACGGTTCGGGTCATGGTTGCCGTAATAGGTTTGGCCGCTACCGATGTCAACGTGCGCGCCAAGAGCAGCTCAACCCAGCTAAACATAAAGCAAAAAAACGCCGCAACACCGATGCCCGAAGCAATTAAGGGTGTGAATATCTTGATAAAAAACGTATGAAAGCTATAGCCGTCTATATAAGCGGTCTCATCGATCTCTCGCGGCACACCCGACATAAAGCCCTCGAGGATCCACACGGCAAGCGGCACATTAAACAGGCAATGAGCGAGCGCGACAGCTATGTGCGTATCGAACAAGCCGATCGACGAATACAACTGAAAGAACGGCAAAGCAAACACGGCAGGAGGCGCCATGCGATTGGTCAACAACCAAAAGAACAAATGCTTGTCTCCCGTGAAACGGTAGCGGCTGAACGCATAGGCCGCAGGCAGAGCGACACACAACGAAATAGCCGTGTTCAGGCAGACGTAGATCAGCGAATTGATGTAACCGCCGTACCACGTGGGGTCATTGAAGATCACCATGTAGTTGGCAAAGGTGAGATCTTTGGGCCACAGACTGAAAGAAGATAGGATCTCCTCATTTGTCTTCAATGACATGTTCAACAGCCAATAAATAGGCGTCAACAAAAACACTAAATAGGCTGTCATCACAGCATGCCGTGAACGCATCTCAGGCCCCTCCTTTGTCGTGGGCCTGCATCACGGTGTAGAACACCCATGAGACCAGCAAAATGATCAAAAAGTACACGATTGAAAATGCAGCCGCGGGTCCAAGATCAAACTGACCGATGGCCATCTTGACCAGATCAATCGACAAAAATGTGGTGGCATTACCTGGCCCACCGCCGGTGACCACAAAGGGCTCGGTGTAAATCATGAAGCTGTCCATGAAACGCAACAGGAAGGCAATCAACAATACGCCGTGCATTTTGGCCAATTCAATATGGCGAAAAATTGCCCAGCGACTCGCACCGTCGATACGCGCCGCTTGATAGTAGGCCTCAGGGATAGACTGCAATCCGGCATAACACAACAAGGCCACCAAGGATGTCCAATGCCACACGTCCATCACCACCACTGTCACCCAGGCATCGACTGTGTTTTGGGTGTAGTTGTAGTCCACACCGATGGCTTTCATGGAGGCCCCTAATAGACCAATATCCACGCGGCCAAAAATTTGCCAGATGGTACCGACCACATTCCACGGTATCAGTAGCGGCAGCGCCATAAGCACCAAACACACAGGCACACCAATGCCCTTTCTAGGCATGCACACGGCGATGGCAATACCAAGCGGCACTTCAATGGCGAGGATAATACCGCTAAAGAGAAACTGCCTGCCCAGAGCGGCGTGGAATCGTTCAGAGCGGAGAATGTCTTGATACCACTCGGTACCCACCCAGAAAAATTGGTTATTGCCGAAGGTATCTTGCAGGGAGTAGTTTACGACGGTCATGAGTGGTATGACCGCGCTGAAGGCTACCAACAAAAGTACCGGAAGCACCAACCACCAAGCTCGATTATTAAATGGTTTGTTCATCGTTCACTCTCCATTCGCCAACCATCCCGATACAGGTGTACATGTGCGGGGTCGAACTGAACGTGCGCTGGGCCAGTTTCGCAATGCTGGCCCTCGCGCACCATCACGTTCACCGCTGAGCCATTGGCTTGCGCTCGGGCAATTCGATACCGCCCGAGGTCTTCCACTGTTTGCACCTCGACTGCC
>JBMYWE010000276.1:0-4045 GCA_049607125.1 Granulosicoccaceae bacterium
TTTGAAAGTCGGGCATAGCAGCACGGCTGGATAACAGGGTATATGCGCACGGTGGTTGTGTCACAGGAACCGGGTCGTGAGTGTTGGTTCGAGTTCTTCTTTTGGCTGATGGTTGCCACCCTGAAAAACAATAGCTTGTCTGTTTATCGACCGGTTTGCGCCCAGGCGCTCTTATTAGTAGAGCAGAGAAAAGCAAGCGTCTTATGGACTGATTAAGCGAGCGCTGTTTCTGTCCTGAATTAATGTATACGATAAAAAATCAATTGACACATGCGATGAGGTATATACCATGTCCTGCACTGGTGTGACGTTGCGGCTCTACTCGAAAGACTATCGCTCGTTCATCGGTCTACTGCATCCATCGTCATTGGAGAAAGACATGCTCGGAACAAGCTCAACTCATTCAATATTTTCTGCTAGGGCCCTGACCCTTTTCACAACACTGGCTCTCGTGTCGGGCAATGCTCTTGCAGCAAAGGTGCTGCGCTTCAGCCACACCGATAACCCCGGTGGGTCAAGACAAGCCGCCGCCGAAGTGTTTGCCGAGAAAGTGGCTCAGTACACAGAAGACAGATATTCGGTTCGAATTTACCCAGCGGGGCAATTGGCAAACGACCCTAAAGCCATCGAACAGCTCCAACTTGGAGGAGTGGACTTCACTGTCTCGGCTACAGGTAGCTATGCCACGCATTTACCTTCACTCAACCTGACCGCTATGCCGTTTTTGGTCGACAGCTATGAGCAGGGTTGGGCTCTTTATGACAACTCTGATTGGCTTAATGCTGAGTTTGACAAGTTGCCTGCCAAGGGCTTTCGAGTGCTGTCTACCTGGGAGGCCGGTTTTCGCAGCTTTACTACCAGTATGCCGCTAGCGACACCGGAAGACGCCAAAGGCAAAAAAATGCGGGTGTATCCCAACGATATGATTCGCTGGACCATGGAAGCTATCGGTTTTCAGACCGTTGTTATGCCAATCACTGATGTGTATCTGTCTATTCAGCAGGGGGTGGTAAACGGTCAAGAAAACCCGGTAGACACGATTAAATCATTGCGCTTCTATGAGGTGGCACCAAACATCACCTTGACGCGCCACGTGTACAGCCCCTTGCCGCTGACTATCTCTGAGAACACCTGGCAGAGTTTCTCCGACGAAGATAAAGCCGCGGTCAAAAAGGCCGCTGCTGAAGCCTCCGCTTTTAGTCGCGAGTTAGTCCGTGATTCGGTCAACAAGCAAATCGAAGAAATGGAAGCAGCCGGAGCCACTGTTAGCACGCCTGTTATTGCACCCTTCAGAGAAGCAGTGCAATCAGTCTATGACAAGGCCAAGGGCATTTACGGCGACGAAGTACAAAAAGTCCTAGACGCCGCCGCCGCCATTCGCGCGCAATACCCAAGTAGTTAAACCCACTGGCATACACGCTTGTTGCCGAGCCTCAAGGGCTCGGCCTTTTTTGGATCAGCTTTTGAGAGAGTAAACCCTGTGGACTACAGATCCCACTACCCAACGCCACTGCGGTACCTGAGTTCAACGATTGATGGATTCCTGGTGTTGGGCGGTATCACCGTGCTGCTATTGATATTTACCAACGCTGCGCTGCGCGGTGCGGCGGGTTTTGATTTGGCTTGGTCGCTTGAGGTCACCGCCTTTTTGTTGCTGTGGTTGACCTTTTCAGGCTGTGCCGCGGCGACTGCTCGAGGCGCACACATGCGAGTGACCGAGATAGTTAATCACTTGTTTGTCGAGCGTCGCAGGCGCTTGCTGCTGGTATTAATTGACTGCCTTGTCGCGCTGATGCTTGTCAGCCTGATTTATTTTGGTAGCTCCATTGCCATGCATACCTGGGCGCAAAAAACCACCGTACTGTACTGGCCTGTCGGTCTGCTCTATAGCTCCTTGCCGGTTGGTATGTTGCTCACTTTAGTTTTCCATCTCTATAACATGAAGTTGGATCTAGCCGGGCATAAGCCAGAAAGAGCAACCCTAGCTGAGTCTACTGAGGAGGGCAGCACATGATACTGCTATTTATTTGCGCGGTTTTTCTCTGCACCATCATGCTCAGTGTGCCTCTGGTATGGGCTATTTTAATCACTGCCATATTGCCCATTTTTGTGTTTGACTTGGGTTACCCCTTGCAGGCGGTCTATCTCAATTTTATTGGCGGTGTAGAGCCCAACCACTTTATTGCCATACCGCTCTTTATTGTGGCGGGTGAGCTCATGGGCCGGGGGGGCGTAGGTCAGCGCATTATAAATTTTGCCAAGTCTGCCTTTGGTTTTTTGCCGGGTGGTTTGGGCCACGTTGTTGTCGGTGCATCTATGTTGTTTGGCGGGATTTCCGGCTCGGCAATAGCCGACTCAGCTGCAATTGGTTCAGTGATGATCCCGAACATGGCCAAGCAAGGTTACAGCAGGGCATTTGCCGGTGGTCTGGTGGCGGCTGCAGGTACGATTGGTATCATAATTCCACCGTCTATCCCCATGCTGATCTATGGCTTCGTCGGCAATGTCTCGGTCGCGGATCTCTTCTTGGCGGGTGTTGTTCCGGGCTTGATTTTTGGTTCGCTGTTCATGGCCGTTTGCTATCGCGTTGGCAAGAGCACCGGTTGCGATCCGGGTGGGCAGCGCAGCAGCCGGCGCGAGCTCTGGCAGGCCTTTCGCGCCTCGGCACCCGCGCTGTTTATGCCGGTGCTCATTCTGGGTGGCATCTTTGGTGGGTTAGTAACCCCCACCGAGGCCGCCGCAGTTGCTGTGGTGTACGGCTTGTTTGTCACGGTGATCGTCTACCGCGATTTCTCCTTGCGTGACTTGCCTCAGTTGATCGTCGACTCCTTTGTCACCAGCGCTATTGTCATGGTGGTGATTGGAGCCACCAGTGTGTTGGGGTGGTTGATCACGTTGGAGCAGCTGCCACAGATTCTGGTCGGGTTTGTTCAAAGTGTGTCTTCCGATAGCCTGACATTTTTGTTGCTGGTGAATATTGTGTTGTTGGTTTTGGGCTTAGTGCTTGACCCCGTGCCTGCGATATTGCTCACTGCACCGCTATTTATTCCCACTGCGCAGAGCTTTGGCGTTGATCCAGTACACCTAGGGGTGATCATGACTTGCAATGTGGCGGTCGGTTTGTTTACCCCACCGGTGGGCGCCACGTTGTATGTCGCCTCGCGGATATCGGGAGTAGGGGTTCTGAGTATTGCACGGGCAATGTGGCCATTGTATCTGGCGGCACTGTCGGCTCTGATGCTGGTGACCTATATTCCGGCTGTATCTCTGTCCACGGTTAACTTTTTCCGGTAAAACTAGCGGTGCAGTTGGCCTAAAGGTGAAACACATGATTGATCTGAACAGCGTTAGTCGGCTTGGCTCAGGGCTGCATCGACCCGAGTGCGTGTTGAGCACCCAGAACGGTCGGCTCTATACAGCTGATTGGCGCGGGGGTGTTGGCGTGATGGAGGCCAATGGTGAACAGTGGGCCTTGTTACCCAAAGATGCCTCCTTGGAACTCAAGCCCAACGGCATCTGTCTAATGCCCGATGGCTCGGTGTTGATGGCGCACCTGGGCAGTGAGGACGGCGGTGTGTATCGTATCTCGGAAGCGGGCGACGTCAGCGCCTTTTGTCTAGAAGTTGAGGGCGAGGCACTTCCTCCCAGCAATTATGTGCATCTGGATTCGGTGGGGCGTGTTTGGATAACCGTGAGCACGCGTCAAATTCCGCGTAGCAAAGGTTACCATCCGGACGTAGCCGACGGATTTGTGGTGCTTGTCGATAGGCGCGGCGCGCGCATTGTTGCTGACACGCTCGGGTATACCAATGAGTGTCTGGTCGACCCGAGTGGCCAATTCCTCTATGTCAACGAAACCTTCGGACGCAAGCTAGTACGCTACGCCATCACCGAAGCGGGGGAGCTACGGAACAAACACACCGTGACTGAGTTTGGCTTGGGAATTTTCCCTGACGGCATGACCTTCGACAGCGAAGGAGGTATTTGGATTACCTCCATTGTCAGCAATCGGGTGATTCGCGTGGCACCTGATGGCTCGCAGCAC
>JBMYWE010000277.1:0-4028 GCA_049607125.1 Granulosicoccaceae bacterium
ACAAGCGCCCTGCTCAAAAGCTGAACAAGGCGAAAAACCTATCTATACCTCTTCGATCCCCAATATTTCTGCCATGCGTCGACGCATCAAAAATTTCTGCGGTTTGCCGGTGACAGTCATGGGCAACTCGTCGACAAAATGCACGTAGCGCGGGATTTTGTGATGGGCGATCTGCCCCTTACAGAAGTCCTGAAGGACCTCCTGACTCAGTTCTGCTCCCGCCTTGAGTACCACCCATGCGCACAGCTCTTCGCCATACTTGGGGTCGGGCACGCCGAACACCTGCACTTGTTGCACGGCGGCGTGCGTGTATAGGAATTCTTCAATCTCCCGCGGGTAGAGGTTTTCACCACCTCGAATCACCATATCCTTGAGACGGCCAACAATACTGCAATAGCCCTCGTGGTCGATGACCGCGAGGTCACCGGTGCGCATCCAGCCATCGGTATCAATCGAGTCGGCTGTCTTAGCTTGGTCGTCCCAGTAGCCGGTCATGACCGAGTAGCCGCGCGTGCAAAGCTCGCCCGAAGCCCCTACCGGGCAGATTTCACCCTGCTCATCGATCACCTTGACCTCCACGCCAGGGTGCACTCGGCCTACCGTGCTAACGCGCTTTTCAAGTGGGTCGTCTGTGTGGCTTTGAAAAGAGACGGGGCTGGTCTCAGTCATGCCATAGGCGATAGTCACTTCGTTCATATTCATCTCGGCCATGATCTGCTTCATGACCTCTATCGGGCAAGGTGCGCCCGCCATAATGCCAGTGCGCAAGGGACCGGGTTCGAAATCAACAAAGGCCGGGTGTTCGAGCATGGCAACAAACATAGTGGGCACGCCAAACAACCCCGTACAACGTTCTGCTTGAACGGCTTTTAGGGTGGCCTCAGGCTCAAAAGCTTCGCCCGGAAACACCATAGTGGCCCCCAGAGAAACGCAACCCAGTACACCCATCACCATGCCAAAGCAGTGGTAGAGGGGTACCGGAATACACAGGCGATCGTCTGCGCCAAAGCCCATACGCGCTATAACGTTGGCACCGTTATTGACAATGTTGCGATGGCTCAAGGTCGCTCCCTTGGGTGAGCCCGTCGTGCCGCTGGTAAATTGAATATTGATCGGTTGATCTGGCTTGAGAGATGCTTCCACATCACGGGCTTTCAAACACCAGTCATCATTACCTAGCGCCAAGAGCTGCTGGTAGGTATACGCCCCAGCAGGTGCAGTATCTCCAATGACAACCACCGTGTGTAACGAGGAAACCTTGGCGGCCTTAAGTTGCCCTGGCGCTGCCTGCTGCAATTCTGGCGCAATGCTCTCAAGCATCTCGACATACTGGCTAGACTTAAAGCTCGCCGCCATAACCAAGCCCTTACAGGCTACTTTATTGAGTGCATATTCCAGCTCTGACACCCGATAAGCAGGATTGATGGTGACTAAGACCAAGCCTACCTTTGCGGTAGCAAATTGCGTCACGACCCACTCGGGACGGTTAGGCGACCAAATCCCCACACGATCTCCCGGCTCAAAACCGGCGGCCAAAAAAGCGGCTGCTAGGGTATCAACTTGTTGTTTCAGATCAAGGTAAGACCAGCGCAAATCTAGATCCGGAAACACAAGGGCGTCGTGCGACGGCGACTGCAGACAAGCCCGTGCTAACAACCCACTTACGGTGTCTTCGAGCATCGTCATGGCACCGCCCACTACATGGGATCCACCGTCGATGGGCTCCATCGGCACAACAGCATTTTTGGTCACGACACGCTCATCCATATCCGGCTACCTCGTAGTATTTGCCATTTAGCTCATTCTATACAGGCTGGGTGCGTCCCGTAAAAGGCGGCCTCAACTGTTCTGGATAAACACCCATAGAACAGAGCGAGAGAGCTATCTATCGCCGTGCTTATGTTCACTATTTGAACAAACTCTCGCCATTCACACACCTGCGACAATGCGCTCTACTCACATCGGCGACATGCTAAAGTGTCCCACCCGAAATGCGTGACAAGACAACTCCATGGAACTCATCAACGACTCTTTTCTGGGCCAGCCGCTTCGCTTGGAAGGCAATATGGCTGGCTGGCAGCGGCTCTATTGGGGCGGCCAAGCCGTGTCGCAACTAGACGCCAGCCCCAACGCCAGCGGTGAGCGCTTACACCAGTTCACACTGCAAAGTGAGCAAGGTGAAGTCGACTGTGAAGTGGCTGTCGACGTGCAATGGCAGCCATTGTTGGTGAGCTATCGCCTGAGCGCCAATGGCAAGCCAGCGGGGCAGTCTCAGCGAACCGCCGAAGACCTGGGTCGCAGCACCCCTGAAACAGCGGCACCAGTAAAAACCAAAATTGGCATCGCCGGCTTGGCATCGCTTGGTTTCAAGCTGCTCAAGAGTGCCAAAGCCTTTAAGGCAATTCTAGCCGTTGGATCGCTGGCAGCCTACAGCTGGTTGTTCTCGCTGCCATTTGCCTTGGCCCTGATCTTTTGCCTAGTCGTACACGAATACGGCCATATTCGGGCGATGAAGTACTTTGGCATGAAAACCAAAGGCATCTATCTTATCCCCTTTTTTGGCGGAGCTGCCGTCAGTGACTCTAAACTCAACACCCGCTGGCAGCAGGTTGTCATTTCTATCATGGGGCCCACCTGGGGCCTAGTGCTTTCGTGGCTCGCCCTATTGGGCTGGTGGCTCACTGGCGCGACGTGGCTTGCCGCACTGGCGGGATTTAACGCCATTCTCAACCTTTTTAATTTGTTGCCAATCGTGCCCTTAGATGGAGGACACATTCTCAAGTCCATCACCTTTTCCATCCACGGCATCGTCGGCTTAGTGCTCTGCTTGTTGGGCGTCGCGGCTGGCGTTTACTTGTGTTATTTATTTGGTCTACCGCTGCTGGGCTTTTTGCTCGCTATTGGCTCCATCGAGATAGCCGCTGAATGGCGCTATCGACAGCACAGCTTGCTCCTGCCACTCGACAGATACGGGCAAATAGTCAGCATGACTTGGTACGTTTTGACCGTGGCGCTTTTGGTGGCGGTGGTGATGATACTGGCCAGCAGCGGAGATGAATTACTCGGATTGCCTAAGATGATATTGAGCAGCTAGCGCACACAGGTAGCACACACGCGAACACCCACGAGGTGCCTGAGGGCAAGTCGTTTTTGTTAACTACGAGCTACCCAGGCCGCTGACAAAATATTTTTTTGGCCTAATACATCTGCTCATCGCAACGACCAAGGCTCGTTCATTATTGATCTAAAGGCTTATCATTCATTTTGCGAATACGCTATAAGCATAGGATGTGCGATTAACCCCTAGCAGCCGAGCTCCGACAGCGCAAACAACTAGCACTACCCAAAGGAGAAGATAAGCACACCTTAAGCAACGGACCGATAGCTACAATTACCGGCCTTACGGTTCATAAAAAGCTCTGGGATCGAGGAGCCGTAGATTCAGCACATACAGCCCTTGTTTGTGTAACACAGATTAATGTTTTAATTGCGTTATTTGCCAAATTAATTGGCGGCGAGTTTCAACGATTTAGTGGGCCGAATTCTCGAAGTAAATTGAAGCATTATCTTCGGTCGAATAGCCCGTTTAAGAATTTGTGCCATCGTGAGAGCGTGAGCTTTTGCTTAAGACTTTGGCGAATTACGACTCATAGTGGCCTAGGCGGCGCCGTTTATGGATCAAAAATCGAAGGAAGTAGGCAGCAAAATATCTCTCTCACAGAAGCAATAGTTTTTGCACGGGCTGCTAGCCACAAGCTGTGCCTATGTCATATTCGTACTCAGCAAGATTCTCTAAAAAGGCTCAGAAAACCACCTAAGTTGGAACGATTTGACGGCTTTTTAAAACCAGAAAGCACAGCCTTCTTCAGTAAAACGACACGTCCTGAGCAACCGCGATTCATTCCTAAGCTTTTCCGCAAACACTCATGAACGAAACAAGATTTATTCTGTAAACTTATGGACAATTATCTGACTAAAAATCCTAGCTTAGGCCGCAAACGGCAACAGGGACACTTTGATTAAGCTTC
>JBMYWE010000278.1:0-4019 GCA_049607125.1 Granulosicoccaceae bacterium
AGATGATACGTCGGAGCAGAGCACGCAAACTTGGCAACGTGGCGGTCCTTGGGCGGTCCGAGTGAAGGAAGAGTGCGAGGCGGTACGCGACGCAGTGGGTGTGTTGGACTTGCCCGGTTTCTCGCGCTTTAACCTCAGCGGTGCAGGGACAGCCGAGTGGTTGCGCAGCTTGATCGCAGGAGCACTGCCCAAAGTTGGGCGTATGAACCTAGCTTACTTTGCTGACTCCCGCGGGCGTATTCTCACCGAGATGTCGGTGATGCGCCACGCCGAGGATCACTTCACCCTCATCACTGCAGCGGCCGCTCAGTGGCACGACTTTGAAGTGCTAAAAGGTGCTTTACCCTTTGATGGTTCTATTAGTCTGAGCGATCACACCACCGAATATGGCACGTTGATCGTCACTGGGCCAAAGTCTCGAGATTTATTTGCCCAGTTGTCCGATGCCGACCTGAGTTTGGGCTGGCTGACGCACCAGACGGCCACTGTGGCTGGTCGGCCAGCGGCGCTGGCGCGGGTGAGTTTTGCCGGTGAGCTTGGCTGGGAGGTGCACGCGGCGACGGAGCACGTGCCTGCAATATATGATGCCGTGCTGGCGGCAGGAGCTACGCCCTTTGGCATGTATGCACTTAACTCCCTGCGCCTAGAAAAAGGTTATCGCGCTTGGAAAGGGGATTTGTCTACCGACTACAGCTTACTAGAGGGCGGCTTAGACCGCTTTATCAAATTCGATAAGCCTCAAAATTTTCCGGGTAAAGAAGCTCTGCAGGTCGAGCTGCAGGCGGGTGTCAAAAAGCGCTTTGTAACACTGGTAGTCGATGCTGATGACTGCGACGCGCCCTATATGTCGACCTTGTGGTTTGACGGACAAGTGGTGGGTGAAACCACCTCGGGTGGATGGGGTTATCGCACCGAGCAATCTATTGGGCTGGGAATGCTGCGTGCTGATTTGGCCAAGCCTGGCACAGAGGTGGAAGTAGAGATCTACGGCAAGCGCTGCAAGGCGGTTGTGCAAGAAGATCTGCCGCTGTGGGACCCAACCAATGCGCGGTTGCGAGCTTAGGCTTAAGTGAGTTTGTTTGAACGGCTGAAGCGTTCGAAAACAAGGACCAACATTCAAGTTAAAGCTTAATAACATCACTGACTGTGGGTCCGAATTTATTCGGACAAAATAGGTAGGATACACCGAATTGCACCGGAGCTCTCAGAGTCTAAAGAGGCTCGGCGGCTCTAAGCAACGACACAAAGTGATACCGCTTTAAGCCAAGCGTGACCAAATAGTGCTCAGAGAGCACTATTTTCTGGCCAGGTATCAGCGTAATTTGTTGTGGCAGATCCACCATCAGCAATTGGCCGTCGTCTAGTTGAACCTGCTGTTTGTGCATGCCTTTTGTTCTGTAGCTGATGTTGGCGTCAGTGGCCGTGGCGATAACTTCCGTCTTGTCGCCGAAGGGAAAGGTGATGAGAACAATCACAAGGAAAAAGGACGCGAGAATAGCGCCGCCTTGCAGCCAAGCGCGGCGGCGTTCTGCCTTGTACAAGTGATCTATTTTTTTAAAGTTGCTCAATGACTGAGTGCCGTCTGCCTAAAAGGTGTGTGCGGCACAAAAATAAGGCCGATTCTCAACGAAAGTGCTTCGTCAAGTGATCGGCCTTAGGGTACTCGCCTTGAGTCAGCGAGAGCGTCTGTTTAGCTAAACGTATCGCACTGGCGCAAGTCGCCGCTTTTCAGGCCGCGCAATAGCCATTGTTGGCGTTGGTCCGAGGAGCCGTGCGTAAAGGCTTCGGGAACAACGCGGCGACCCGCCATGCGCTGAAGGTGATCATCACCCACCGAAGCGGCGGCTTGCATGCCTTCTTCCAAATCACCCTGCTCAAGTATTTGGCGCTGCTTTTGCGCGTGGTGTGCCCAGACGCCGGCGTAGCAATCGGCTTGTAATTCCATCGCTACTTGAATGCGGTTACCTTGGACCTTGCTGCTGCGCTGGCGAGCCGTCTGTACTTTTTCGGCGGTGCCCTCCAGCGTTTGGATATGGTGACCAACCTCGTGGGCGATTACGTAGGCAAGGGCGAAGTCACCGCTGGCGCCCATCCGTTTGAGCTCAGACAAAAAAGACAAATCTAGATAGAGTTTGTGGTCACCGGGGCAATAGAAAGGACCTGCGGCGGCTTGACCTGTGCCGCAAGCTGTAGGGGTGGCTTCGCGGTAGAGCACCAGCTTGGGCGGCTGATAACGAAAGCCTGCCTGCTGGAATATCTGACCCCAAACTTGCTCTGTGTCCCCAAGCACCACCGAGAGGAAATCTTTGATCTCCTCTTCTTGGGCGTTGGTTTGAACCGGGGCCTGCTGCGTACTTTGGCTGCCTCCTAGCAAGCCTGTCAGCTGACCAGGGTCGATGCCCAGAAACAGGGCAGCTACAAAGGCGAGAATAGTTGCCCCGCCGCCTAGGCCCGCTACACGGCGGCCTCTGCCACGTTGACCGCGACGATCTTCAATGTTTTGACTGCGTTTTCCTTGGCGCCAGCGCATGGGATACCTCTTGGTGTCTGGGATTGCTCAGCTCGCCATTGTACGGCAATGCTGTGCAACTCCCATCATTCCCTGAGGAAAGTGTCATCCTTGACGACCGCTCAGCAATACTACTCGGCCAAAAACCGAGCCATATCGCTGACCAGTTCCCCTTGTCGGTGAATACCGGTCTTGGCGTAGATAGATTTCAAATGATTGCGCAATGTTGCTAGAGACAGTTGACGCATTTCGCTGATGGCTTTTAATTCAATTCCGTCGACTAAATCCACGGCGAGGCGGGTCTCACTGGGCGTGAGTTTGTAGGCAGCCTGAATCAGTTCTTCGCGTAGCCCAATACGCCCATTGGGCACAAAAACAGTGAGCAATATATAGGTAGCGGTGGGCAGCATATCTTTGTCTTGAACTGACCAAGGGCAAAAATCAAAGACATAGGCGCCTGACCCGCTCTTGCGCGGAACACGCATCGGTAAGGCCATGTCAGAATCTAAGCTTATTGCGCGTTTAGTTTGATTGACCGACAACTCGAAGGTCTGTTCGGTTACTGGGTTTTCGAATGCCAATCGATCACCACGAAGCGTGAAGCCATCGTCAAGATTGAGTAAGTCTTCGGCCGTGGCGGTGCTAAGCAATACGCGCCCACTGATGTCCAGCAAGATATGCGCTTGTTGGCGAGAGCTACACGCCTCGCTGTAGAACATCGCTTGCAGGCTTTTGTCCATAAAGCGTCGACGCATCTGCAGCACTTTGTTTATGTGCGGTGTCGCCGCTTTCATGAGTTTGATGCTTTGCTCAGAGAACTCTGGCTGGTTGGTGCTGCTGAGTAAGTTGAGGTATGAGTGCTTGCCGTCTACCTCGCGGCAACCGAAGCTCACCATGTCAGCCATATCTCGAGGCTTCATGAACTCGTTGTACCAAGTTGAACGCTTTAAAGTGGGGTCGTTGACCGCATTGCTACCCATAAAAAAACAGCTCTGACTGGTTTCTGCCATGCGTGCTTTTAGCCACAAATTTTCTTTGTGGTAGTGTTCAAAGTAGGCTGCGTATTCGTCGGCACCGATACCAGTCGTTATAAATCGATGCGGCTGCGTATCGCCCACGTTGTACTCGCAGTACACCGTTCGCGGATGCCCGGTGAGTGCCTTCAACTGGTCTGTAAGAGGTGTAATCTGCTGCTGATCGAGTGAAGCGTATGCCGCTTCAATGAGTGCCTCTTCCATGTCTCTCTCCTTGGCAAATAGCTTGTCGCTTTGTTCATGTGTCGGAATGCAACTAACAAACGAACACAGGCTTCCGATTTGTCTGTACATCTTGTAAGAAAAACCTGACCTGTTTGGGATACTAGCCCGTATGGGGGTAGCTCGGTAGTACGATACGGTATCGTGATACGCTCGCATTCGTAACATTTGTAACAAAATGAAGCTGAAACACGCTTTAGTGGGCTTTGAGCGGCCGGTGCGGTGTAGAGCGTGGATATGCTAGGCGGGAGTCT
>JBMYWE010000279.1:0-4008 GCA_049607125.1 Granulosicoccaceae bacterium
TATGGAGAAAAAATAATCCTATGCCTAATTTTAGAGGAACAAGATTTACTAATGCGCACGAGACTCTTATCTGGGCTTCAAAAAATAAAAAATCAAAATACACGTTAACACGGCCCGCAGAGCTTTAGTATTGATGACAATCAGACTATAAGTGAACTTTGGTGTTAACGGCGTACATACTTCAACTTGTGGTGACAGACTGCGCTGACCTAACATCAAGCATGAACGCTGCAGTGGTTCTGCACGGAGCGTGTGTTGAAGTGTTACAAAAAATGGATAAACTTGACGAGTGTGAACGCTCAGGTGTTGGCAATCTACAAGCTTAATAACCCTAAATGATGATGTACAAAACGACGTTCTTATTGTTGTTGGCGTGCTGCTTAGCTCCAGTTTCAGCTGATGAGGTGCCTGATGGGCAGCCTAGCGAAACGGCCAATCATAGTGGCGCCGCGCCCAAAATTGTCACCACCGCCAGTGGCCTCAAGTATCGTGTGCTACAGATGGGGGCGGGCAGTGCTGCGCCTGATTTAACAGACCGCGTCACCGTTCATTATTCGGGCAAATTGCTCGATGGCACAGAGTTCGATAACACGCGCAAACGCGGGCGCCCAGCGAGCTTCGCCATTAGTCGAATTATTGAAGGGTGGGCTGAAGGTTTGCAGCTGATGACTGAGGGCTCAAAGTATCAGTTTATCGTGCCCCCTGATCTAGCTTATGGTGACAAAGGGGTGAGCGGTATTGTTGGCCCCCAGGCCACCTTGGTCATTGATGTTGAGCTCCTCAAAGTTGAGAGCAACGAAGAATCGGGGCAGTAGGGCCTACCTAATACCCTTTCGGCCTTTTGTCGGTGCTCCCTGCGGCCATTGCTTTGACTCGCACAGCCCTCCCTATAGCTTTCCCTGACAAAGCCATGTCGGTCAAGCCGACAGCTTGCATCGCTCATTTTTCTCTGGCCTCAACCGGATTACTTGCAGTCAACGCCAGTTGCGTCAGAATGAACCAGCTATCCGCGATTATTGATCATTGCAGCGAGCATAAAAACCTAAGGAGTGAAATTGATATGGCCATTGCATTGGCATTGCATGTCGTCGCCACAGTTGTTTGGGTGGGTGGGATGTTTTTCGCCTACGTCATTTTGCGACCTTCAGCCGCGCAAGTGCTGAACGCTTCCGATCGTTTGATCTTGTGGGTTGAAGTGCTTGCGGGCTTTTTCCGTTGGGTAACCCTGTCTATTCTCATGTTGCTCGGTACCGGCTATTGGATGCTGTTTGGTGGATTTGGCGGGTTTGCCGGCGCAGGTGTGTATATACACGTGATGCACGGTCTTGGGCTGTTGATGATTGTTGTTTTTGCCCATGTTTTTAGCGCCCCCTACAGGCGTATGGCCTCAATGATTGACCAGGAAAACTGGTCTGCAGGTGCGGGCGAGTTGGCTAAAGTCCGCCGTCTGGTCGGCTTGAACTTGGCCTTGGGTCTGACAACAATAGTAACGGCGACTGCCGGCAAACTTTGGTGAGTAAAGTCCCGGCATTCGCGAGCGAAGAGGCGATCAAAAACCTCGAAGCCTACGATCGCTCTGCACCCGGCCAGCTGCGCCACGTGATTTGGCTGGAGCCTATTGATCACGCAGAAGAATCTTCGCATCAAGTGCAATTGCGACTGGGAGTAAAAGCCTGGGTCGATGGACTTAACCACGCCGGTTTAGCGATTAAACTGGAACGGGGCGTGGTTCAGGGCTGGGGGTTCCCTTATTACCATTTTGAGGGCGACGCGGTAGTTGCTAGTACACGTATGGCCAGCAAGGGGGAGCTCAGCGAGCAATGGGTGTGGTCGCCCGCTAGCCTAGTCGACTACAACAGTCGATTGCCGCTCGTGGTCTATGTGCCGAACAACTTTGGCTTGTCCTATCGTATCCTCGCGCCTCTCTGCGATTATCGTCTCGTCGCGGACGCCGTATAAGAGTTCTCTAGGCCTTGATTGCTTGAGGTTCGAGTCAGCTAGGTTTGTTTGGGTCGTCTAGCTTTCTGGGAAGAGCCCCCATTGTGGCTCTTGTCGCCTCTGCGCTCTGATCGGTTCAAGGACCTTTAGTGTGAGCCCTGGTAGAGCTAATCCCTCTTTCAAGCGCTTAGGTGAGATACCATCGTACAACTGGCGAGTCTATTCGGTCGGTGCTTCACATTCGTTGCACTAAAAGGGCGCTAAGTTGACGTTTACGTTAATTATCAATACCATTTGCCTTTTCCTGCCACCAAAGTTACTAGACTTTGCGCGAACTTAGATTCCAGTTTGCTAACCGAAAGCACCAAAGTCTCTTTGACTTCTGCCGATTCCTTCTTAGACAAGCAATTGAACTGTTCGTGCGCGAATCCATGCGGTGTTCGTCGATGGTTTTCGACGACTTGATGCGCGCACCAGGCACTGCATTTAAAAATTCAGCTACCCCCTTTGATGGGGGGGGGCACCGATTTCTATTATTTATCCACGGAGTGACCCGTTGATGTCCCAGGACAACCGTATAGCCCGCGTAAAAGCCCAAATTGCCGATCACGGCGTCGAGGTTGCAGGAGATTTTTTCTACAACCTGACTTTTGATGAGCTCTACGCTCACGAAACTGATCCCAGCCTTGACGGCTTGGAGAAGGGCCACGTCACAAGCACTGGTGCGGTGTGTGTGTATTCAGGGCGCTTTACCGGTCGCTCGGCCAAGGACAAATACCTTGTTCAAGATGAGAACACCGAGAACACCGTGTGGTGGAAAGACGGAGCCAATGGCTCGGACAACCAGCCATTGAA
This sequence comes from Granulosicoccaceae bacterium, assembly GCA_049607125.1. GTDB lineage: Bacteria > Pseudomonadota > Gammaproteobacteria > CALCKW01 > CALCKW01 > CALCKW01. Next base: position 2,794 of record JBMYWE010000279.1, read on the forward strand.
GCCTGAAACATGGGCGGCTGTGAAGACGGTCACTTCAGACGAACTGAGTCAACAGAAAAAACTGTACGTCATGGATGTCTTTTGTGGCACCAACCCCGAAACCCGTCTCGCCGTTCGCGTGGTGACTGCGGTTGCTTGGGGCGCGCACTTTGTCAAAAACATGTTTATCCGTCCCTCCGACGAAGAGCTCGAAGGTTTCACCCCCGATTGGACCATTCTGCACGCGCCAACCGCCGAATTTGCCGACCATGCAGCCCACGGCATGCGCTCTGAGGTATACGCTTGCTTCAACATCACCGAGCGCGCCACTTGTGTAGGCGGCACTTGGTACGGCGGAGAGCTCAAGAAGGGCATCTTCTCGATGATGAACTATTTCTTACCGCTCAAGGGGATCGGTTCATTTCACTGTTCGGCCAACGAAGGCCAAGACGGTGATACAGCGTTGTTTTTTGGTCTGTCCGGCACGGGCAAAACAACCCTCTCGACTGATCCTAAGCGAGGCTTGATTGGTGATGATGAGCACGGCTGGGATGATCAAGGTGTGTTCAACTACGAAGGTGGTTGCTACGCAAAAACAATCGATCTCACCGCTGAAAAAGAGCCCGAAATCTTCGGCGCAATTCGTCGCAATGCCTTGCTTGAAAATGTACCTCTGAAAGACGGCACCCCGGATTTTGCCGACAACTCCCTGACAGAAAACACGCGCGTCTCCTACCCGATTGAGCACATCGACAACATTGTTCGTCCTGTGTCTCGCGGTGGTCATCCGAAGAACATCATCTTTTTGACTTGCGACGCCTTTGGCGTGTTGCCACCTGTGAGTAAGTTGAGCTCCGAACAAGCCAAGTACTACTACCTTAACGGCTACACCGCCAAGGTTGCCGGTACAGAACTCGGCTTGACTGAACCAACGGCCGCTTTTTCAGCGTGTTTTGGTGGGGCTTTCTTGACCGTTCATCCAACTCAGTACGGCGAGATTCTCGGCGAGAAAATGGCAGAGCACGGGTCTAACGCTTGGCTGCTCAACACCGGTTGGAGCGGTGGTGGTTACGGTGTTGGCGAGCGTATGTCACTAAAAATCACTCGTGCCATAATCGACGCCATTTTCGACGGCACATTGGCCGAAGCCGACTACACAGATATGGCCGTGTTTGGCTTGGCTATGCCTACAAGTGTCAACGGTGTGGATGCAAATATTCTAGAGCCGCGTAACAC
>JBMYWE010000280.1:0-3968 GCA_049607125.1 Granulosicoccaceae bacterium
ACAACAGTTTTCTCTGCCGATGGACAAGCCCCTACCGGTGGTGGCGCTCCGCCTGCAATGCCGGTGATGGTGGTAGAGGCCAAGCACACAGAAGCTACCTTTTACAAAGATTATCCGGGGCGCGTCAGTGCTCTGCGCAGCGCAGAGGTCCGCGCGCGGGTGGATGGCATTGTGCAGTCACGTGATTTCGTTGAGGGCAGTCAAGTGAAGGCGGACGACACCTTGTTCACCATAGACGACCGCTTGTTGCGTGCCAACGTACGCACCGCCAAAGCAGATGTAGATAGCGCCGAAGCCACGCATGCGCTGGACCTGACCACGCTCAAGCGCTACCGCAAATTGCTCAAGAGTGGCAGCATGAGTCGGCAGGAGTACGACACCTACGATGCCGCCAGCAAGCAAAGTGCGGCTGGTGTCGAACAGGCCAAAGCCAGACTCGAAAGTGCCGAGATCAACCTGGCCTACAGCTCGGTTATCGCTCCAATCTCGGGTCGCATTGGTCGGGCGATGGTGACAGAGGGGGCACTCGTGTCGGCGGCTGGTTCTACTCCGCTTGCCAAAATCGAGCAAATTGATCAAGTGTATGTAGACTTCAGTCGCCCCAGCAGTGAAGTGATTGGCCAGTCTAGTATGACAACTCAGGCAGAGCCCCTGCCGGTTGAAATACTGGTTGGCGGAGAGGCTAGGCGTATGCCGGGCATGCTGCAGTTTGCCGGTATGGACGTAGACGTGGACACGGGTGCGATCAGTTTGCGGGCGTTGGTGGACAACCCCGAACGCACCTTGCTACCAGGTATGTTTGTGCGAGTGAGGGTGCCTGTTGAAAGCGTTGACGGTGTGTTGACTGTGCCACAAAAAGCCATTGAGATTGGCCCTCGTGGCGCGCAAGTTCACACCGTGGTAGACGGAAAACTGCAGCCCATCCCAGTGATACTCGGCAAGATGACCGGCAAGGATTGGGTGATTGATGGCGGCCTAGACGAAGGCACTCAGGTGGTGGTCAGCGACATCACCATGATCAAAGCCATGGGTGCCTCAGTGCAAGCGGTACCCGCCGATTCTGCCGCTGCGCCTGAAGCGCGTGCGGAACAGTAGGGGCTTATCATGGCCAAATTTTTTATCGAACGCCCTATCTTTGCGTGGGTACTGGCGCTGCTGATCCTGATCGGCGGAGCACTGTCGCTCAATAGCTTGCCGGTCACTGCTTACCCCAGCATCGCGCCACCTCAGGTGACTGTCTCGGCCACCTATCCCGGCGCCTCCGCGCAGGTGGTGGAGGAGACGGTCACCACTGTCATCGAGGAAGAGATGTCTGGTATTCCGGGCTTGATGTATGTCACCTCCGACAGCAGTCGCAACGGTACGGCGTCCATTGTGCTCACCTTCGAGACAGGTACAGATATAGACATCGCCGGTATCGAAGTGCAAAACCGCATCAAGCGCGTTGAAGCCAAGCTGCCCTCTAGTGTCATGAGTCAAGGGGTGGCGGTGGACAAAACCCGCCCTGACTTCCTGATGATTGTGGCTTTGTACTCGCCCAACGGCAGCAAGAACGTCACCGATTTGGCCGAGTACATCGACAGCCGCGTGCTCGGCGAGATTCGCCGTCTGCCCGGGGTCGGCACGGCCGAGCTGTTTGGTGCCAAGTACGCCATGCGTATCTGGCTCGACCCCAAACGCATGGCGGCGTTTCAGATAACTCCCGCCGAAGTTGTGCAAGCGGTTCGAACGCAAAATGTGCAGTTGGCCTCGGGTGAGCTCGGTGGTTTGCCATCGGTCGCTGACCAGAGCATCAACGCAACGGTAACGGTGCCGGCGCAACTGTCGACTCCCGAAGAATTTGGCCAGGTCATTTTGCGCTCGAGTGGTGAGGGTGGCCTGGTGCGCTTGCGAGATGTGGCCGATATCGAACGCGGCGCTGAAAATTACATGACCCGACTGATGCTCAACGGCTCACCGGCAACGGGGTTTTCCACCAAACTCTCCACCGACGGCAACGCATTAGAATCGGCTCGCCTGATCAAAGCCAAAATGGACGAGCTTTCGCAGTATTTTCCCGAAGATGTGGAGTGGATGTCCCCCTACGACACGTCATTGTTTGTCGATGTCTCAATCAAAGAGGTGCTCAAAACTCTTGGCGAGGCGGTCATTCTGGTGACATTAGTGATGTTTGTCTTTTTGCAAAACTGGCGCACCACGCTGGTGCCACTGGTGGTGGTACCGCTCTCCTTGATTGGCACGGGCTTGGGCCTCTACGCCTTTGATTTTTCTATTAATATGCTCACTTTGTTCGGCATGGTGTTGGTGATCGGTATTGTCGTCGACGACGCCATCATCGTGGTAGAGAATGTCGAGCGACTGATGAGCGATGAGGGACTTGGGCCATTCGAGGCCACCAAAAAAGCCATGCGACAGATCTCCGGAGCGATTATCGGTACCACGGCTGTGTTGATCTCGGTTTTTGTGCCCATGGTGTTTTTCTCTGGCTCTGTGGGTGAGATCTACAAACAGTTTGCGTTGACGATTGCCATCGCTGTGACGCTCTCGGCATTTTTTGCTCTCACCCTCACGCCCGCCATGACCCAGGGTTTTTTAAAAGCCAAATCAGGTGAGGCGCCGCGTGGGTTCTTTGGCTGGTTTGAGCGGGGCTTGAAGCGTTTTACCACTCGTTACATGGGCTGGATCAACTCTTTGGTCACCAAGGTAGGTATTGCGATCACCGTTCTGGTGTTTGCTTTGATCACCGTGTTTGATGTTGTTCAGTACCAGGGTTTACCCAAGGGTTTTGTGCCGGCTGAAGACCAAGGCTTTATTGTCGCTGGTTCCTTGCTACCCGCCGGCGCCACGCGTGATCGCACCGAGGCGCTGGCCAAAAAGACCGACGCCTTTCTGGCGGAGCAGCCCGAAATAAAAGACGTACTGACTGTACTGGGCTTTGGCTTTTTGGGCATGGGGCAAAATACTTCAATAACTTTTGCCAACTTGCACCCCTGGGAGCAGCGCATCGCCAAGGGGCAGCGCGACGCTGAATCGCTGATTGCAGATGTGAGTAAAGGTCTGCCGCAGTTTATGGCCGATGGTTTGATTTTCGCCTTTAACATGCCGCCGATCCCCGGTCTTGGCAACGACAATGGTTTTGACTTCCGACTGCAAGACCGCGCCAACTTGGGGGAAGCTGCGCTCAATGGCGCCATGTACCAACTGCTTGGCGCTGCCGCTCAGCACCCGGATATTGTTGGCGTGCGGCCCAACAGTCTGCCCGCCGCACCTCAACTGCGTTTGGATGTAGACCGAGTCAAGGCACGCGCTTATGACATCGACTTGGATGCCCTCAACACGGCGATCCAAATTGCCTTGGGCTCGGCTTATGTCAACGATTACATTGAAAACGGTTCGGCGCATCAAGTCTGGGTGCAGGCCAACGCCGAAACTCGCTCGACGGTGGAGTCGATACTGGAAATTCAGGTGCGCAACAAGCAGGGCGGTCTGGTGCGTTTATCTGAAGTAGTCACTGCCTCCTGGACTCAGGGCCCCGCGAAGCTCGGCCGTTTTAACGGCTATTCGGCTATTCCGATCATGGGTGGCCCGGCGCCGGGCAAAAGTTCGGGTGATGCCATGGCCGCTATGGAGTCCATTGCAGCCACGCTTCCGCCGGGCATCTCCTTTGAATGGGCTGGGCAATCACTCGAGGAAAAGAGCTCCTCGGGGCAAGCGCCTTTGTTGTTCGGGCTGTCCTTGTTGGTTGCCTTTTTGGTACTGGCGGCTCTCTATGAGAGCTGGTCCATCCCGGTGGCGGTGATTCTCGTCGTGCCGATTGGCATCCTAGGTAGTCTGCTCGCGATTAAGTCGGCAGGTATGATCAACGACGTGTACTTCACGGTTGGATTTATCACTATTGTCGGCCTCTCGGCCAAAAACGCCATTATGATCGTCGAATTCGCGCGCGATGCCGAGCTGGAAGGCAAGAC
>JBMYWE010000281.1:0-3967 GCA_049607125.1 Granulosicoccaceae bacterium
ATAATCGTTGTTCGAATAAATTCGAACCCACAGGGTTGGTGTGGGGGAACTTGTGGGTTCGGCTTTAGCCGAAATGCCGCTAAGGTCGGGGAGCTTGCCGTTCAACGGCGTGCCGCCGAATTCAGTTGACATCCCAGATTGTAAGTGCGTCACGCTTAGCGGATGTCTCTATCATGAGACGCAAACGATCATCCCAGGGTTATTCCCGTGCCATGTGATATCAATAATGAATGCCGTATCGGAGTTTGTTCACCGTGACTCAAGCTGCCGCCTTTCGATAGCCTTAGGCTAACCGTGTCATTGGTTTAAGGATCAAGCGATGCCATACAGTCAGTTGTTGTCTGGTCGGTGGTCGGAGACGGGTCGAATCTATCATCTCACCTGCAGAACTCGAAATAGCCTTCAGCTATTCAAGCCCTTCAGCAATGGCCTCTGCGTCAGTCGCACGTTGTGGTCACTGCAAGCTGAAAACCTTGTGAAACTCCATTGTTGGATGCTGATGCCCGATCATTTTCATGGGTTGATGGAGGTTCAGGAAGGCATGAGCTTGGCGCAAGGTGTCAAGTTGATAAAGGGAAGAAGCGCGCGCAATTTGAATCGACAACTGGGGCGGCGGGGCGCTGTTTGGCAAAAAGCCTTTTATGACCGGGCGCTGCGTAAAGAGGATGATCTGCAAGGTGTTGCGCGTTATATCGTGGCAAATCCTGTGCGCGCTGGCATTGTGAGCAGCGTCGGAGCGTATCCTTTTTGGCGTGCAGTTTGGCTTTGATGGGCGGCGGATTTGGCTTTTGCTTCGGATGGCGGCTGGCCGAATAATCGTTGTTCGAATAAATTCGAACCCACAGGGTTGGTGTAGTGGCGCTTGTGGGTTCGGCTTTGGCCGAAATGCTGCTAAGTTCGGGGGGGCTCTCAGCTGCGTGCCGCCGAATCCAGTTGATATCCTAGAGTACAAGTGTGTCACGCTTGCTTGGAGAGTATCCGATTTGGTGTGTTGTTTGGTTTTGATAGGAAGTGGGTTTGGCTTTAGCCTTGGGGTGGCGCCTGGTTGTATAAACGCTGTTCGAATAAATTCGAACCCACAGGGTTGTTGTGGTGGTGCTTAGCCGAATAATTGCTACTCGAATAATTTCGAACCCACCTAAGTTGCAGTCAGATTGAGTGGGGTGCGATTTGGAAAACTCGACGGTGCGCTCTTTCGTTAGGTCGGCCATTTGTTTGTTGTGGCGCGAAGTCGTGTTGTTGTGGGAGCCGTGTTTGGTGCCTTCGTAGAGGTGCCGATCAACGGCTTTGTCCGCCGCTTTGAGGGCTGCTTCAAAGTTGGCTACTTGACTTGATGCGGTCGTCGTCTTCTGCTGATTGAATCTTTAAGGGAGTGCTGATGCGGGTCACTGATTCGCTGGCGGGTGCCGCTTTATAGAAGGGTACTGCCGCGTGTAGATCTTGCTCCATTTCCACAGCCAAACAGTCGGTGGTGCCGCCACCCGAGCAAAAACCCACCGAACCCAGTTTGTCCGTTGATCGTCCGAGTGACTGATCCAACTTAACACTGTTGAGCCTATTTTGTTTGAGCTGGCCATGATGCGTTTGTCTAGATCACCCGGATGGATCGGGCCTGCGCCAGCTCAATGGAAATTTCTTCCCTTGACGTCCATCTCGCCGAGTAGATAGCTGGCGTCTTCGACTTTTTTGGCCACCAAGTGCGCCACACCCTCCACGCGCTGGGTGTCGCCGGCAACGATGACGAGGCTGGTGCCGAGGATGGCTTGGCGGTAGCGCTCGAGCACGTCGGCCCAGAGCACGATGTTCATGCGGTCGGTCTCGTCTTCGAGTGTCATAAACATCACGCCCTTGGCGCTGCCCGGGCGTTGGCGCACAGTGACCAGCCCAGCCACGCGCACGTGGGCGCGGGGGTGGCGGCGCTTCCATTCGGCGGCGCTGATGACGCGACGTTTGTTGAGCACAGGGCGCAGCAGCGCCAGCGGGTGGCGGCCTAAGGTGAGGCCGGTGCTGCGGTAGTCGGCGGCCACGTCCTGACCCTCGGCGGGGGCGTCGAGGGCCAGTGGTAACTCTATTTGCGATGCTTCGCGCAGCAGGCCCGGCAGTTTTTCAACGCCGAGGATCTCCCATACGGCTTTGTGGCGGTGGCTGGCCAGTGCGCGCAGGGCGTTGGCGTCGGCCAGTGCTTGCTGGTCGTGTTTGTTGAGCTCACAGCGCAAGCACAGGTCGGCGACGCTGACGAAGGTGTTTTGCTCGCGCGCCTGCACGATGCGAACGGCGGCGTCCTTTGACAAGCCCTGCACCAATCGCAGGCCCAGACGTACGGCGGGGTTGCCATTGGGAAGGGGCTCTAGGCTGTGATCTACCGTGCTGTGCAGCACGTCGACGGGGTGCACCGTGACGCCGTGCTCGCGGGCGTCTCGCACTAAGTCTGAGGGTGGGTAGAAGCCCATGGGCTGGCTGTTGAGAATGGCGCAGCAAAACTCAGCCGGGTAGTGGCATTTGAGCCAGCAGCTGGCGTACACCAACAGCGCAAAACTGGCGGCGTGGCTCTCGGGGAAGCCGTAGGCGCCAAAGCCCTTGATCTGATTAAAGACCGCTTCGGCGAAGTCCGTCGGGTAGCCGCGCTCGTACATGCCTTGCATTAGTTTTTGCTGGAATTGATCGACCGTGCCGTGTCGGCCCCAGGCGGCCATGGAGCGGCGCAGGGCGTCTGCCTCGCCGGCGTCAAAGCCCGCCGCGATCATGGCGATCTGCATTACCTGCTCCTGAAACACGGGCACCCCCAAGGTGCGATCGAGTGCCGCCTTGAGCGCCTCGGAGGGGTAGCTGACTTCCTCTAGCCCCTGGCGGCGTTTGAGGTAGGGGTTGACCATGCCGCCCTGGATCGGGCCGGGGCGCACGATGGCGACCTCGATGACGAGGTCATAGAAGGTGCGCGGGCGCAGTCGCGGCAGCATGGTCATCTGCGCGCGGGATTCTATCTGGAATACACCGATGGTGTCGGCCTTGCATATCATGTCGTAGGTGGCGGTGTCCTCCTGCGGGATGTTGGCGAGGGTCCAGCGCTGGCCGTGGGTGTTTTGAATGAGATGGAAACACTTGCGGATGGCGCTCAACATGCCGAGGGCGAGTACGTCAACTTTTAGCAGGCCAAGCGCTTCGAGGTCGTCTTTGTCCCACTGGATGATGGTGCGGTCGGGCATGGCGGCATTTTCAACCGGCACGAGGGTGTGCAGGGGATGGTGTGAGATCACAAAGCCGCCCACGTGCTGCGAGAGGTGGCGTGGCATACCGATCAGTTGCTCGAGCAGCCAGGCGAAGCGTTTGATCAGTTTGGAGTCTGGGTCTAGCCCCAGTGCGACCATGCGCTCGGGGATCACCGCGCGGCCATCCCACCAGGCCATAGATCGCACCAGCGCGTCTATTTGGTCTTGCGCCAGCCCCAGCACTTTGGCCAGCTCGCGCACCGCGCTCTTGGTGCGGTAGCTGATAACGGTGGCAGCCAGCCCGGCACGCTCTCGGCCATACTTGGCATAAATGTACTGAATGACTTCTTCGCGGCGTTCGTGTTCGAAGTCCACGTCGATATCGGGTGGCTCGTTGCGCTCGCGCGAGATAAAGCGCTCGAACAACAAATGCCCCTGGGTGGGGTTGACCTCGGTGATGCCGAGGCAATAGCACACCGCTGAGTTGGCCGCTGAGCCGCGCCCTTGGCACAGAATGCCGAGGCTGCGGGCGTAGGCGACAATATCGTGCACGGTGAGGAAGAAGTGCTCGTAACCGAGGTCGGCCACCAGTTGTAGCTCGTGCTCAATTTGAGCCGCCACCTGACTGGGTACACCGCTGGGCCAGCGCTCGCGGCTGCCCGCTAGGGTGAGCGCCCGCAGATGCTGGCTGGGGTTGAGCCCGTTTGGCACCAGCTCGGCGGGGTAGGTGTAATTGAGTTGCTCGAGCTGGAAGTGGCAGC
>JBMYWE010000282.1:0-3967 GCA_049607125.1 Granulosicoccaceae bacterium
TGGCTGGAAGATGAATCGTGGCAAGATATGGCCGACGACGTTGTCGCCATTGTTGTTGGTATCAGTTTGTTGTGGCTGGTTATTACCGAGAGTTGGCGGAACCGGCAGGAGCTTGAAACTTGGCGCCAGCAAGCGCATCAGCTGTCACCCGGTGTCTCTGCCGGTGATCCCGAAACGCTAGACGCTGCGCGCAGCTACGCGCAGGCCGTGGAGGCACAATTTGCCACTTGGGGGCTGAGCGCCGGCGAGCACGATGTCGCTGTGGCCTTGCTCAAAGGCATGAGCTTTCAAGAGATAGCAGCGATACGAGAAACCCGTGAGAAGACGGTGCGCCAGCAAGCCTCTTCTATCTACCGCAAGTCGGGGCTTTCAGGTCGACATGAACTGGCGGCATGGTTCTTTGAAGACCTACTCAGCCAGGCTGATTGATTGGCGGTGTCTACTATTTGCGCCACGGCCCAAAGGCTAGCGCCATAGCGGTGACGCCGCCATAGCTCAGCACGGCGGCGGCCACGATCCACAGTAGGGTGCTCGGTGGCGTACTATTGGTGGTGAACCAAAAAGCGGCCAGGACAATGAGCAGTCGCAGAGCCGCTCCCGCCACGGGGTAGATCAAGGTATTGAGCCCCTGACTCGCAAAATACAAGCCCAAACCAAGGGCAAAAAAACCGTAGCTCGGCCCGATTACCCGCAGGGATGCCTCGCAGTGTTGCGCTGTCGTTTCCCCATCTGACATGGGTTGACACCACAGGCTTGGCCAGATGGCCAGCACCAAGCCAATGCCCCCCACAATAACAACATTGACCAATATGCCGCGCCAAGCAATAGCGATGGCTTCGGCGCGCCGACCGGCGCCGACGTAGGCCCCCACGAGTGCGATCAGCGCGCCACCGATGCCAAATATCACCGGCACCATGATCAGCTCGAGTCTGACCGATAATCCGTAACCCGCCAGCCAGTACAGGCCGTAGCGGGCAAACAGCGCGGTGGCGATCAGTGAGTAAGCAATGGTCATCAGGGATTGACTGGCCGCTAGTAAGCCCTGGCGCAGAACTGCGCGAAGGATGGCTAGGTTAAAATCGGCGAGGTTGAGCGCAATCGGTCGCTCGCCGAATTGGTACAGCAGCAGCACGCTCAGCAGGCCAAACAAAAAGCTCAGAGCCATGGCTTGCCCGGCGCTTTGCATCACTGCAAAGTCCGAAGCGTCTGTTGCGGGCAGTAGCAAATAGGCCCAGACGGCGTAGCTCAACACGGTAACAGACATAGCCCAGGCCGGGCGCTTCATGTCCCCTGTGCCGCGCAGTACTGAGCACAACATATTGAGCAGCCAATAGGCGGGCTGCGCAATAAATACCCACCACGCATACTCCTGCGCGAGCGGTAGCAGCGCTTCTTCTGCACCTGCCCAGCGGTAGATATGATGCCCCCACTGGATGACCAGTAAGGCCATCAGGCAACTGCCGATCACGGCAATCAGCAGGGCCGAGGCCAGCAGCGCGCTGGCGCGTGGTTTGTCTCCCGCGCCAAGTGCTCTGGCGACCGAGCCGCTGATTGCACCGCCTATGGCTCCGGCGGAAAACATGCCTTGTAATATGAACAGCGGCAACACGACCGCAACCGCCGCCAGCACTTGTGGGCCATGCTCACTGAGAAAGTGTACCTCGACTACTTGCAGGGACGACATCACCACAGCGCCAATAACACCGGGGATAGCCATTCGTAACAGGGTGGTGTGCCAGGGATCATGTAATAGGGGCGATAGGGAACTCAAGCGAACCTCCGGAGCTGTGGTGCGTCACTAAGCGAGCACATGCGGCGGGCCAAGCGCGACAACCACTCACAGCAGTGTCTGAGCGGAGCCCGCGATAATTCAATCTAGCCGGTCAAAGCATTTAATCGATTCAGTGGTGGAGTGTCGCTCTGGCGCAGGTGATTGCGCCATTTGCTTGGATAAAGTCGCTAAAATGTGGGGGGCTGTTCGTCCCTCGATACGACCACAAGAAAGCTGCCAAAAGTGTTTTGGCAGCCCAGTGCAGTCTAGCTTCTAGGCTGGTACAGGTTCGGCAGACACTTCTGTGCGCGCTCGCAATGGCTCAGCCAGTTGCTCGCTCATCTCTAGGAGTAGGGTTTCGGTGGTCTCCCAGTCGATGCAAGCATCGGTGATGGATACACCGTATTGCAAGTTAGCCCGGTCAAGTAGTTTCTGTGCACCGGCGTTGATGTGACTCTCGAGCATCAAGCCCAAAATGGACCGGTTGCCCGCTACAATTTGCTCTGCCGCGTCTTTGGCCACTGTCGGTTGCAACTCGTGGTTTTTGTAAGAGTTGCCGTGACTGCAGTCGACGACCAGTTTGGCGGGCAGCTTGGCTTTGTCGAGCTCGGCCTCGATGGCCGCCACATGGCTGGCGTCGTAGTTGGGCTCTTTGCCGCCGCGCAGGATAATATGCCCGTGCGGGTTGCCGCGGGTTTCCAGCACAGACACCTTGCCGTTTTCGTCGATGCCCATGAAGCGGTGTGGGGATGCTGCCGACTGCCAGGCATTGATGGCAATTTGCAGGCTGCCGTCGGTGCCGTTTTTAAAGCCTACCGGGGTGGACAAACCGCTCGACATTTCTCGGTGGGTCTGGGATTCAGAGGTGCGCGCACCTATGGCCGACCAGCTGAAGAGGTCTCCCAAGTACTGAGGTGAGATGGGGTCCAACGCCTCTGTGGCGGTAGGGATGTCCATCTCGGCGAGCGTAGCCAACAGCTGACGCGCTTGCTTGAGGCCCTTTTCGAGGTCAAAGCTGTCGTTCATGTCGGGGTCGTTGACAAAGCCCTTCCAGCCGACCGTGGTACGCGGCTTCTCAAAATACACACGCATCACCAACAGCAGGTTGTCTTGCACTTTTTCGCTCAGCGCCTTCAGGCGCTTGGCGTAGTCGAGTGCGGCCTCTGTGTCGTGAATGGAGCAGGGCCCCGAGATCACCATCAAGCGGTGGTCTTTGCCATCCAGAATATCGCGCACTTCTTTACGACCTTTGGCCACGTTGTTGGCCGCTGTGTCGCTAAGCGGGTAGAGTGCGTGCAGTTCTGAGGGTGACAACAAGGGCGTGCAAGCCGCGATGCGGGTGTTTTCAAGCCGGAAGTTAGCCATGTGTCTCGTCTTTCATTTGTGTGTAAAACATGACCCTTAAGAGTACCTTATCTTTGCTCAAGAATGACCAATTTTTGAGGGCTGGAAGCCAACTATTCTGCGCTTTGGGTGCAAATCTCCCGTTTGTAGCAAGTAAGCTAACACTGTCTGACCGTTTTGGTTTGCCATTTTCTGTGGCTTTGGCGCTGGTGGCGGATGGGCTAAACCGTCAAGCTGAGCCCTGACGCTAAGGAGTTTAAAATGAGTCTCGACAGTATAATCAACGAACTGGGCCTGCCGATTGGCCTGCCAGTCGAGAACTGGCAAGCGCGAGAGGCCCCTCCTTCTACCTCGATGCAAGGCCGCTTTTGTACCTTGGTGCCCACCGATGTTGAAGCACATGGAATGGCTCTGTATGAGGCCTTCGCCAAAGACACGGACCACAGCAATTGGACTTATTTGCCCTATGGACCGTTTGCAACAGCGGCTGAATTTGTCGCTTGGCTCAGCCAGGTGAGCGCGGGTCAAGATCCGCTTTTTCACACAGTGCTCAATGGCGATCGGGTGCCCGTAGGCCTGACAACTTATCTTCGGGTAGATCCCGGCCCCGGTGTTATTGAAGTGGGGCATATTCATTTCTCGCCACTGATGCAACGCACACCAATGGCCACCGAGGCCATGTATTTGATGATGAAACGGGTGTTCGACGAGCTGGCTTATCGTCGCTACGAGTGGAAGTGCAATGCTCTAAACGCCCCGAGCCGCGCTGCAGCCGAACGATTGGGCTTTAGCTTTGAAGGTGTTTTTCGACAGGCTGCGGTGGTCAAGGGTCACAATCGCGACACTGCTTGG
>JBMYWE010000283.1:0-3961 GCA_049607125.1 Granulosicoccaceae bacterium
GCTGCCAGAACGCATCAAAGGCAACGCTATTGTTTTCCGCTCCTTTGAAAAGGTCAGCTACGCCATGATCCTCGAGGCATCGCTACCCATCGAAGTCGGCGACACTATGCGCGGTTTCTAAAACGCATCATCCGCACGACAAAGAGGCCTACACCGAGGCTCTCTTCTGCACACGGGCGCTGTGACTCACAGCGCCCGTGTCTATACTGGCGAGATGAATTCCACTCTCGCCGCACTTAGCCTGTTACACACACCTGGCATTGGCGCACGCACAGTGCACAATCTGATCGCCAGTTTTGGTGACGCCAGCAGTGCCTTACACGCCAGTGATAAAGCACTTCAACAAGCTGGCTTACAAAGCAAGCAAATCACGGCTTTGCGCGCTGTCGACAAAGAACACTATCAGGCCGATTTAGCTTGGGCAGAGCTCGATAAAAACCATCTCATCGCCATCGATCACCCGCTCTACCCACCCAGACTCAAAGAAATAGACGACCCTCCGCCTCTGCTGTTTGTGACCGGCGATCCCGAAGTACTTAGCACGCCACAAGTCGCGATGGTTGGCAGCCGCAACCCGACGGCAGGCGGTCTTGAAAACGCCCAGCGATTTGCCGCCGAGTTGGCTATGCGCGGCCTTTGCATCACCAGCGGCTTGGCCACTGGCATAGACGCCGCCTCACATCGAGGAGCACTGTCGGTTGATGGGTTGAGCATCGCGGTGACCGGCACAGGTCTAGACCGCGTCTACCCAGCCAGTAACCGCGAGCTGGCCCACCAATTGGCTGAACACGGTGCACTCGTGTCCGAACTGCCGATTGGCAGTGCGCCAAAGCCAGCCAATTTTCCGCGCCGCAATCGTATCATCAGCGCATTGAGCAGCGGCGTACTGGTCGTCGAAGCCACCGTTCGCAGCGGTTCGCTGATCACGGCTAGACAAGCGACCGAGCAGGGCCGCGAAGTGTTGGCCATACCCGGCTCCATCCACAACCCGATGGCACGGGGGTGCCACGCCTTGATCAGACAGGGTGCAAAATTAGTCGAGACCACGGACGACGTCCTTGAAGAACTGGCGGATCTGCTAGACAGTGCAAACTTTCTAGGCTCTCAAATCTCACCAAAGATCAACGAACAAGCCCCGCTGACCGAGAACGAAGACCCGGAGTATGAGCAATTACTCATCGCTCTGGGCCATGATCCGGTCGGTATGGACACCCTAGTTGAGCGCACTGGCCTCCCCGTTGCAGAGCTTTCATCGATGCTGTTAATGCTGGAGTTGACAGGCAAAGTAGACAAGGCAAGCGGTGGCCGATACACGCGGAAAAGCTGAGACACATTATAGAAAAGCTAGACGTGCGCCCCCCGTCACTCGTATGCTTCTCGCCGTTTAGTCTCTTTAGGCAGCCTTTTGAAGCAGACACGGCAGACCGCTTCAGCGCCACGAGCACTTACAAAAATTCTAACTTTTTGTTTATATTTCAAAGAGTTGTAAATCGCTTTTTCGTATCAATGGGCATGTGTTTTTGCAATTTCTGCATTTGACAGTTTTACCCACGGCTGCTAAATCAGCGGTTGCATTCACAATTTAGAATACAACGGAGCAGTAGAGCTCCCGCGACCAACTGGTAAAAAATGACTAAGAGCCTGGTAATCGTAGAGTCCCCGGCAAAAGGGAAAACCATCAAGAAGTACCTAGGGCCGGACTTTGAGGTACTCGCCTCCTACGGCCACGTACGCGACTTGATCGGCAAGGAAGGCGCCGTAGACCCTAACAACGACTTCGCGATGAAGTACGCCACCATCGAGGATAAAGAAAAACGCATCGATGACATCGCCAAGGCACTGAAAAAAGTCGACCAACTACTTCTCGCAACTGACCCGGATCGCGAAGGTGAGGCGATTAGCTGGCACCTTGTCGAAGAACTCAAAGAACGCAAATTGCTCGACGGGAAAACCGCTCCCAAGCGCGTGGTCTTTCACGAAATTACCAAGAGCGCCGTCAAGGAAGCGGTGGACAACCCACGCGAGATTTCCTACGACTTGGTGAATGCGCAGCAAGCACGGCGCGCACTGGATTACTTGGTTGGTTTCAAACTTTCTCCACTGCTATGGAAGAAAATTTCTCGCGGCCTGTCGGCGGGACGCGTGCAAAGCCCTGCACTGCGATTGATCTGCGAGCGTGAAGAAGAGATTTCTCGCTTTGTGCCGCGCGAGTACTGGAGCGTCGAAGCGCAAGTTCAAAAAGATAAAACCCCCTTTTCCGCTCGCCTGTACCAACTAGACGGCGAGCGAGTGCAACAGTTCAGCATCACCGATGGCGAGCGCGCCGAGCAGGTTCACCAACAACTAGACGCAGCGGCGGGCGGCAAATTGACCGTCTCAAAGGTGGAAAAGAAGCAGCGCAAACGCAACCCTACCGCGCCCTTCACGACCTCTACCTTGCAGCAGGAAGCCGTGCGCAAACTTGGCTTCTCCGCGCAACGGGCCATGCGCGTAGCCCAGCAACTGTATGAAGGAATCGATATTGGCGGTGAAACAGTGGGTTTGATCACCTACATGCGTACCGACTCGGTGACCTTGTCGCAGGAAGCGGTAGAGCAAATTCGCGGTTATATCGGTGAGCGCTACGGCGCAGAGAATGTTCCCGAGAGCCCCAACGTTTACAAAACCAAGAGTAAAAACGCGCAGGAGGCGCACGAGGCAATTCGCCCAACCGATGTCATGCGCTCACCGGACGCCTTAAAAAGCGCGCTGCAGCCAGATCTACTTAAGCTCTACACCATGATCTGGCGTCGCACCGTGGCCTCGCAGATGATCTATGCCACCCTAGACCAAGTCTCGGTTGACCTAGCCTGTGGTGCAGGCAACAGCTTTCGCGCCAGCGGCTCTACTGTGCGCCACCCGGGCTTTATGGCGGTGTACATGGAAGACAAGGATGAGAGCGAAGGAAAAGGCGACGCCACCCAAGCCAAAAAGGAAGACGAAAAGCGCTTGCCCGCGATGGAAGAAGGCGACGTAATCGACCTGCAAGACATTGTGCTCGGCCAGCACTTTACTGAACCGCCGCCGCGCTTCACCGAGGCGAGCTTGGTCAAGACCTTAGAGGAATACGGCATCGGCCGTCCTTCGACGTACGCTGCAATTATCTCCACCTTGCAAAAGCGCAACTACGTCGAGATGGACGCCCGACGCTTCACGCCCACGGATGGCGGTATGGTGGTCAACCGCTTCCTATCGAACCACTTCTCTCGTTATGTGGACTACGACTTCACCGCACGCCTAGAGGACGAACTCGATGCCGTCTCGCGCGGCGAAAAGGAGTGGGTGCCATTGATGCGCGACTTCTGGTCGCCCTTCATCGAGTTGATTCAAACCACAGAAGAAAATGTCAGTCGAGAAGAAGCGGTACAGGCCCGCCACTTGGGCGAAGACCCGGAATCTGGTAAGCCTGTTTCCGTCCGCTACGGTGCCTACGGCCCCTATGTGCAAATCGGCACCAAAGAAGACGAAGAAAAACCCAAATTCGCCGGCTTACAACCGGGTCAAAAGATGGACACCATCACCTACGAGCAGGCGATGGTGTTGTTTCAGTTGCCACGCCACTTCGGTGAAGGCAAAGACAAAATATCTATCGCCATCGGGCGCTTTGGCCCTTACGTCAAGTTCCATTGCTCTGACGAAGACAAAATCAAGTACGCCTCGATCAAAGAGGACGACCCCTACACCATGAGCGAAGAGCGCGCGCGTGTATTGGTGGCCGAAAAACAAGAGACAGACCGCAACAGAATCATCAAAAACTTCGAGGGCACCGATATTCAGCTGCTGAATGGCCGCTGGGGACCTTATCTGAGCGATGGCAACAAAAACGCCAAGCTGCCTAAAGAGCTCAAGGAAGATCTCGTTGCACTCAAAGCGATGGACGTTGAGACAGCGCAAAAATATATAGAGGAAGCCCCAGAGCGCC
>JBMYWE010000284.1:0-3947 GCA_049607125.1 Granulosicoccaceae bacterium
TCTGCCGTGGTTTTCGCCGCCGGTTTGCTGATGGGCGCCACTGTCGCACACGCAGCGGGTCGCAACCACATCGAAGTCGTCGGTTCTTCCACTGTTTACCCTTTTGCCACTGTTGTTGCCGAGCGCTTTGGACAGTCGGGTGAATTCAAGACTCCCAAGATCGAATCCACGGGTTCAGGCGGCGGTATGAAGCTGTTCTGCACTGGTGCTGGGGTCGAAACCCCCGACATCACAAACGCTTCCCGCCGCATCAAGAAAAGCGAGTTCGACAAATGCCAGGCCAATGGCGTGAAAGACATCATCGAAGTACTGATCGGCTATGACGGCATCGCTATTGCCAACAGTACCCGCACTGAACAGCTGGAGCTGACCCGCAAAGACTTGTATCTGGCGCTGGCCAAAGACATTCCCAATCCAGACGGCAGTGAGTCCTTTGTAGCCAACCCCTATAGCCTCTGGAACGAGATTAACCCTGAGCTTCCAGCAGCAAAAATTGAGGTACTTGGCCCCCCACCCACTTCCGGTACACGCGACGCTTTCGCCGAACTGGTGCTTGAAGGTGGCTGTAAACAGTATGACTGGGTGAAAGCCATGAAAAAGACCGACAAGAACGCCTACAAAGCTCGCTGCCACAGTGTTCGAGAAGACGGCCCCTACGTCGAGGTGGGCGAAAACGACAACCTGATCGTGCAAAAATTGACGGCCAATGACAATGCGCTGGGCATCTTCGGCTACTCCTTCTTAGAGCAAAACGAAGACTTGGTCCAAGGCTCAATCGTCGACGGTCAGGAACCAACATTCGAAACCATTGCCGACGGCAGTTATCCGGTCTCTCGTCCGCTCTATTTCTATGTCAAGAAAGCGCACATGGGCCAGATCCCAGGCTTGCAAGAATACCTCGCTGAGTTCACCCACGAAGATACTTGGGGCGACGAAGGCTACTTGACTGACAAGGGCATGATTCCACTCCCTGAAGAAAAACGCGGCGAAATCGCAGAGGCTGTCGCTAGTGCGACTCCTATGACGATGGAGTAAGATCGCGCTCATCGCATCTCCGCGTCCCATTGGCTCAATCATGCCGATGGGACGTTTTTGTTCCAGGAACTAGATCCATGCCTTTATCAAACAGCTTGCTCGTCATACTAGCGATAGCGCTGACTGGCTTTTTTGTTGCACGCCACCGCGCGTTCGCGATAGCCACGCGGCAAGGCGGCGCCTCCCAATTGCACTCGCTACCGCTCTACTACGGATACCTCGCCAGCATTTGGGCAATTGTACCGGCCGTGCTGCTGCTGGCGCTTTGGGGCGCGACCGAAAACACACTGATTGATCGTTCAGTTTTATCCCTC
This sequence comes from Granulosicoccaceae bacterium, assembly GCA_049607125.1. Taxonomy (GTDB): domain Bacteria; phylum Pseudomonadota; class Gammaproteobacteria; order CALCKW01; family CALCKW01; genus CALCKW01. The sequence continues at coordinate 1,350 of JBMYWE010000284.1, forward strand.
GCTCCTGCAGGCGTAGTTGAGCAAGGCGAAGACCAGCTGGCATTGATGCTTAATCAAGTAAAAAACATTAGTGCTGGTGCTGTAGATGCCGACCCCAACAATGCATTGCAAGCGGCGATGGTAGAGCGCATGCAGAGCTTGCAGGGCATAAGCTTGACGGCCAAATCTGCACTGGCCATTTTGCTGGCGGCCGTCGGTGCGTTTTGGGCGTTCCGGCAGGTGAAGCCCGGCTACAGAGCTCGCGTCAAAGTAGAAGGCTTTGTACGCATCACCATGATGATTTGCGCCTCAGTGGCTATCCTCACCACGGTCGGCATTGTTTTGTCGGTGTTATTTGAGTCGGTGCGCTTTTTCGGCAAAGTACCGGTGTCCGAGTTCATGCTTGGCACACACTGGAGTCCGCAAACATCTATACGCGCTGATCAGGTGGCGTCCGAGGGCTCGTTCGGCGCTATTCCGCTGTTTGTTGGTACGCTGCTCATCAGCGCCATAGCACTGATTGTCGCGGTGCCCATTGGCCTGATGTCAGCCATTTACCTCACCGAATATGCCAAGCCAAAGGTGCGTTCTTTCGCCAAACCTGCGATGGAGATATTGGCTGGCATTCCCACGGTGGTGTACGGATTTTTCGCCGCACTGACCGTCGCCCCTGCTCTTCGCGGATGGGGCGAGAGCATGGGGCTTTCAGTCTCCTCCGAGAGTGCACTAGCTGCAGGGCTTGTGATGGGCGTGATGATTATCCCCTTTGTCTCCTCGCTGTCTGATGATGTGCTCAATGCGGTGCCTCAGTCCATGCGCGACGGCTCGCTCGGATTGGGTGCGACAAAGTCAGAGACTATCCGCCAAGTGATAATCCCCGCCGCTCTGCCCGGCATTGTCGGCGGTGTGTTATTGGCGGCCTCACGCGCAATTGGTGAAACCATGATCGTGGTGATGGCTGCCGGCTTGGCAGCTAACATGACGGTCAATCCGCTGGAAGCCGTCACCACGGTAACCGTGCAGATCGTCACACTGCTCACGGGTGACCAGGAGTTTGACTCGGCCAAAACACTCGCCGCTTTTGCGCTGGGGCTGATGCTTTTTGCCACAACTTTAATTCTCAATGTGATAGCTCTGCACGTGGTGCGCAAGTACCGCGAGCAGTATGAGTAATCCACTATGAAAGACAGTAACCGAAAAAACTCTACCGCTATAGTTGAAGCGGGCTTGGCCAAACGATACGCCAAGGAAAAACGCTTTCGCCTGATGGGTCTGAGCGCCGTTGCCGTGAGTGTGCTGTTTTTGGCTTTCCTGCTGGTGTCTATTGCGGCCAAAGGCATACCGGCCTTTCAAGCAACCTATATCAAGCTCGATATTCCATTGGACAGCAAGGCCCTGCGCTTGCCCGACGAGCCGACGCTGCAAGATATCAGTCGAGCCCGCTACGACAAGCCCATCAAAACAGCCTTGCTCAACCAGTTTCCAGAAGTGAGCAAGCGCAAAGAAAAACGCGCCCTATACAAGCTGGTCAGCAGCTACGCTTCGCGCCAGGTGGCCGATGCTGTCGTAGCCAACCCCGAGCTACTCAACACCACCGCCAGTCTGTGGCTACTGGCCGACGACGAGGTGGCAGCTCTCGCCCGCAATGCGCACTATACGCTCGACAAAACGGGGGCAAAAGTTGAACGCACACGCGCTCAGATCGAGGCACTGCGCGCTGAAGGCCGATTGGAAACACGCTTCAACTGGCTGTTTTTCCAACGCGGTGATTCACGTGAACCGGAGGCGGCTGGAATCAAAGGTGCCATTATGGGCAGCTTTTACACCTTGCTGGTCACACTGGCGCTGTCCTTTCCCATTGGCGTAGCCGCAGCAGTCTACTTGGAGGAGTTTGCTCCTAAAAATCGACTCACCGACATCATAGAGGTCAACATCAACAACCTCGCGGCCGTCCCATCGATTGTGTTTGGACTGCTTGGTGTCGCGGTGTTCATCAACTTTTTTCACCTGCCTCGCTCGGCTCCCTTGGTCGGTGGTGTAGTCCTGTCTCTGATGACTCTGCCCACCATCATCATTGCCTCGCGCGCTGCGCTGAAATCTGTGCCGCCCTCCATTGCCGACGCAGCACTGGGTCTGGGCGCCTCAAAAATTCAGTCCATCACACACCATGTCTTGCCGCTGGCAATGCCCGGTATTTTAACCGGGACCATCATTGGCATGGCGCAGGCACTGGGCGAGTCAGCCCCGTTGCTAATGATTGGGATGGTGGCCTTTATTGTCGATGTGCCCGGAGGCGTGACAGACCCCGCAACCGTTCTGCCCGTTCAAGTGTATCTCTGGTCGGATAGCCCAGAACGTGCATTTACAGAGCGGACCTCAGGCGCGATTATGGTGCTGTTGGTGTTCTTGATCATGATGAACTTTCTGGCCGTGCTGTTACGTAAACAATTCGAGCGACGCTGGTAATAGCGCCTCGCCAACAAATGAATCGGAATTATCGTGAACGATATGACTAAACCCGCTGATAACACACAATCCCGCAACCAGCAGTTGCTCGAGGAATTCACTGAAACGGTCGGCAACGTGCGCACAGACAACCCAAAAATGCGCATGGAGAAT
>JBMYWE010000285.1:0-3947 GCA_049607125.1 Granulosicoccaceae bacterium
CGCAGAGCGAATCTTTAAGCTTCGCGCTACACGCCATACAACGCTCAGCCGAACGCGGGCAGACGCTAGTTGATGACGTAATGCACCTGACACAGCTGAGCAATAAAAACTGTAAGCTGGAGAGAATAAACCCGACCGAGCTACTCAATCAGGTGGCCAAAGACAGCGACCTCGCTCTGGAGCGCGCCCAGGGCACAATCCATTTTTTGGGGGACAAACACTCAATAATGGGCGACCCCAAGCTTCTACGCACCATCTACCGCAATCTGCTGGCCAATGCGATCAAGTTTCGCAGCAGCGAACGCCCGCTGGCAATCGAACACATCGTTAGTGACACCGGAACAGGCCACGTTCGGGTTGAATTTACCGACAACGGCGTGGGCTTTGACCCAGACAAAGCGGCACAGATTTTCGAACCCTTCACACGTCTGGTTGGAGACGATCAAGTTGAGGGCACAGGCCTTGGCCTAGCTATTGTCAAAGAAGCATCGGCGGCCATGGGCTACCGCGTTTCGGCGAGTTCTGCACCCGCCGTCGGCACCACTATCGCCATGATGGCCCCCTCCGCTGACTGAACCCCAGTCACCACTAACATAGAAGCTCACCACGCGACGCCAGCCGTTCACAACGCGGCTGTGCTTTGCCGAGGTGGTCGATTTACGCCAGAAAAAACTTCTACGCAGCTGTTGCCACGACCAAACATCAAAGCCATTCTAGCTAGCACTGACGTATTCAAAAAGCTGACTCGGCAATATCGCACGACAGAAATGCCCTTTCGGGCAAACCACGTCCCAATGGTGTTGCACGAAATCATTGTTTGACCGAATACCGGCCGATATGAAAAACGGAGATCCAGATCAACTGAGCCGAGTTTTTGGACACGCAGATTTGGGTTTAGATCTAGTGTTTCTAATTGGCGGGAACGCCAGCCCTGCATCAACCTGACCGGCTCACAAGATGGTGACCAAGCGGGGGCCTGCAGTATTTATTGCACTATTGAACAATAGTGTATTGAGGTAGCGAGCCCACTTTAGAACGGTTTATCCCGGTCAATATGTTGCTAAGAAAGCTAAGAAAGTTTGCTGGGTGAACTAAACAATAGATGGGAGTTAGAACACGTACTGGAGGTTTCGAGCGAAGCGGATAAACCTGCAGGTCAGTCGGGTACAACGCGGCTCGATGGGCCGCGTGGCAATTCAAGCCGGCCTAGGCAGCGCCCAGCACGTTTTCGATACTGTTTACCAAATCACTGGCGAGAAAAGGTTTTTCCAAGTAGCTCTTGGCACCAACTTTCATCGCTTGGCCACGCAGGCCTGCCTTGCGGCTGGCCGTGATAAACATAAACGGGGTACCGGCTGTCTCCGGCGCCTCTTGCAAGCGCTCCGCTACTTGAAACCCGTTACCGGCTGGCAGATTGATGTCAATGATGACCATATCGGGCCGCGTATCACGAGCGTGAGTCAGTGCCATGGCTGCATCGTAGGCAAAGCCCACGTCGTATCCAAGGGACCGGAGCCGCACGCTCAGCGCTTTGGCGATCTTGCGATCGTCTTCGACTACCAGAATTTTTTTCATGTTGGCACTTCTCCTAAAAGTCTTGCTATGCCACGTTGGCTAAATAATCCGACACGGGAACGGTGAACGAGAATTCACTGCCTTCGCCAGGCACACTCTGTACGACCAGCTCACCGCCGTGTTGCAACATAATCTGCTTGGCGATGGACAAACCCAATCCGAGCCCTTCCCTCGCTCGACAGCCCCACTCATCTTCCTTGCTCACTTGGTACAAGCGATCAAACACCAGATTCAGATGCTCCGCTTCGATTCCGCAACCAGTATCAGCGACCGAAAAACGAATAGCATTACCGTCCGGCCCCGCCCGCTCACTCTTGAGCGTCACACTTCCGCCAGCATTGGTGAATTTTTTCGCATTCGCCAGCAAGATAGTGAGCACTTGTACAATCCGCGCCTCATCGGCCTGCATCACCGGCAAACCGATTTCAGACAGATGTTTGAAATTTATATCGGCAGCTTCAAACAAAGGTTCAAATTGTCTTGTTGTTCTATCAATCACTTCAGCCGGGTCGACACGATCAAGTTCCAAGCGAAATGCGCCAGTCTCTAGGCTCACCGAATCTGTCAAATCGTTTAAGTGAGTGGTCAGCAGATCCACACTTTCAAGCGCGGTAGACAACAAATCGTGTTGTTCTGGTGTCGTCTGGCCCGCCACCCCTTCATGAACCATCGAGACAAACTCGCGCAGAGAGGTCAATGGCGTTTTCAATTCGTGCGATACACTGTGATAGAAGCGTTTGATTTCTTCGTTCTGCTTGGTCAATTGCTCGTTGGCAATCTGTAAATACTGTTGCTTAGAAGACACCGACCGACGCAAAGCCGTCTTCTCTACCGCATTGGCGATCGCTCGACCCAGTGACTCCACCGACACGGTTGACTTCTGGATATAATCGTCGGCACCACGTTTCATCGCGTCGGCCGCGCCGTCGATGGTGCCAAAACCCGTCAGCATCACTATGGCTGGGCGAGAAACCGGGTTGTGTTCAACTATCTGGTCCAGAATTTCAATCCCAGTGGTTTGGCCTAGGTGGTAGTCCAGCAGTACGCAATCAAATTGCTCGTTGTTGTAGAGAACCAAGCCCTCTTGTGCACTGGAGGCCTCTTCAATACTGAAGACTCGCGTCTCGTGCATTGACAGACAGCGGCGGTACACCAGCCTGTCCATTTCATTGTCATCGATGATTAGTATCTTCAATGTCATCAGGTCCAACACACTGTCGACAAAATCAGGCTGTCTTGTGAGCATTCCTCGGCACCAATTTAGCGTTAACCGCATTCGTTATAGTTATTGTATTTTCGTGGCGCGTAGCACTGGGTACTACAGCGGTTCCACACTCTCAGCCTTGAGAGTTAGCAAGCGAGCGGACATGACACAACGGTAAGCTCTAGAGAGCAACACAGCAGTTTCCGATCTCAGGTATGGAGCGGCACTACTACGGGCATTACTGAGGGGGATATGGGATCAATTGCTGGGCGGACAGCGCAATAATAAGGTGTACGGTTATTGCACTAAAGCAGGCTCGAAGCGTGAAGAATCAACATATTACTACGAACAGGTACCACCAGAGATCAACCTAATTCAGAGACTTAGCGGTGTTTTAGAGCTTTGTGGCAAATTGTTAATACATCCATGGCGACCACATTCCTGTGAATGCCGCCCGCAAAGACGAGCTGAGTCACGCTAGTTACTCGGGCCTTGACGCGTGACTTGCAGGTCTTGCAGCAGACCGTCCTCTAGGCGATAGATCAGACCATGCACCGATACATCAATGCCCTTTGCCCATGCATCTTTCATCACAGGGCTTGAGCACAAGTGCCCTACTTGCTCGACGACATTGAGTTCACAAGCTCGATCGGCACGCTGTTCCACCTGGTCAATCGCGTCTAGCTCTTCCTGATGCAAGCGATAGACGTCGTGGATATGGCAGAGCCAGCTATCTATCAACCCATGATCACAGCCGTCCAGTGCTGCTTTCACCCCACCGCAGCCATAATGGCCACAGACGATGACATGCTCTACTTGCAAGACATGTACAGCGTAGTGCACCACCGACAAACAGTTGAGATCAGAATGCACCACCACATTGGCAATATTGCGGTGTACAAACACTTCTCCCGGCGGTAAGTCGACGATTTGGTTGGCGGGCACACGACTATCTGAACAACCAATCCATAGAAACTTAGGTTTTTGCTGCTTGGACAAATTGTGGAAATAATCAGGGTTTCGGCTGCGCACCCCTTCAGACCATTGCCGATTGTTTTCAAATAGATCTGCTAGCTTTGCCATCTTATGATCTCTTCAGTGGAGACACAGTTTAACAAACTGAAGAAACTCAGGGAGTCACTGGCTTAAATTGAGAGCAAGGACAGCA
>JBMYWE010000286.1:0-3890 GCA_049607125.1 Granulosicoccaceae bacterium
GCCCTTGAGTAGGGCTTGTACTTGATCTCGCCAAGTGTCTTCGCTGACGTCGGGGAACAAGCTGGCTAGCTGCATTTTTTCTGTCACAGGATCACTCCGGTGTCTGTTGATACGCTCTAGGGCTGTGCCACAAGTCGCCAGGGCGCTCGAAACGGCGGTACAGCCTGTAGAAACGGAAGTTGGTGCATGGAATTTAGCAGTCGAGTGCCTCTCTAGGTGGGGCTTGCGCTGCTTTGATGGATTCTACTTTACGTTTACGTTAACGTAAAGTATGTTTGCATCGACATGTGTTGAATAGCGGCACAACTTGTCGTGATTATCTAACTGTTCTGTCGTTGGGTTTTACGCGCTTTCAACTGGGTTCCTAGAAAATAGCCCTAGAGCTAATGACCAGACACGGGTTGATCATGGAAGAATGACCTACCCGATTGTTGTATTGGCCCCCTGGTGCTGCGCGCCGACACCGCACGTTTGTGGGCTGGTTTCAGCTGAAAGAAACTGCTTTTGAGCACTGCTAGGTGTACCGGTGATTTTGCAGAGTTTGAGCTGTTGCTCGTTCGTCGACCTGGGTTAAAGTGAGGGTTTACTCACAGATTGGGTGTTGTCTTGCAACAACGAATTGAAGAGCTCGAGGTGCGTGTCGCCTACCAAGAGCAGACTATCGAAACCTTGAATGAAGCCTTGGTGCAACAAGAGCTGGCGCTGCAAAAGCTGGAGCGGGTCACTACCGAGTTGCTACGACGCGTGGACAGCTTGCGAAACGTAGCCGACAATGGGCCCTTGCCGTCGGTGAGCGACGAGTTGCCGCCTCACTATTGAGTAGAGGCAGCCGCAATTTGCATTTACATGAGACTTCTAACTATGCGTTTCAAAATAATTTTCTCCTCCCTGTTGTTTATCACTGCTTCCCTACCAGCACAGGCCGCTGATGTTGATGGCCTGTGGGCGTCGCCTCCCAAAGAAGAGACTAAAGGGCACATAGAGGTTGAAATCGCTCCGTGTGCGCACGATAGCGCGAAACGCTGCGGAGTGATTAAGCAATACTATAAGGATGGCAAGGTTGCCGAGAGCGATATCGTCGGCAAAGACATCATAAAAGACATGAAGAGCGCTGGAACCAAGGCCTGGAAGGGCGGCACAATTTGGGCGCCTGATGATGACAAAACCTACAGTTCAAAAATGGAGTTGCTAGACGACAACACGCTGAAAGTCAGTGGGTGTGTGCTGCGTTTTCTCTGTCGCGCTCAGGAGTGGACACGCGTCCAGTAGCGGCTTAGCCAAATAGACCTTAAAAAAGCGCCCTGCAGTGGGCGCTTTTTTGTCTGATTGATGTTTTTCGGTCATTGGTTGCATGAAAACGGGTTTGTCTGTGTAGGTCTCATGCCGAGGTAAGTTTATTTCCCGAACGGGAAATAAATAGTCGTTTGCCCAGTAAATCCTCAAAATTATCCCGATCGGGATATATTCTTGCTAAACTCTTGTATCAATGAAAAATTATCCTGATCGGGAAACATATGGCCGCACACAAGGTAGTCTTTGATAGTGATGAGCTAGGTCAAATAATCCGGCGATCACGCAAAGCGCAGGGCCTGACTTTGGTGGACGCCGCCGGCTTGTGTGGCGTGAGCGTGCGCTTTCTTAGCGAGCTTGAAAATGGGCGAGACAGCTGCGGTATTGGCCGAATCTTGCTGGTAGCCCAGAGCTTGGGCTTGGACTTATGTCTGCAATCTCGCAACGGCGAACTGCCCAGTGGCTGAGTCGCTGAGTGTCTGGCATGGCACGAGTCAGGTCGGTGAATTGTACTTGGGGGCAGACCAGCGCTCGATTGGCTTGCACTACACGCAGGCGTGGCGCGAGCAAGGTTTGGCCATCTCTCAGTCGCTGCCCCTCGGGCAGGCGGATTATTCACCCGAGCAAGGCAGGGCGCACTTGTGGTTTGGCAACTTGTTACCCGAGGAGGGTTCGCGCGCGGCCTTGGTGCGACGGCTGGGGGTCAGTGACGACGATTTTTCGCTGTTGCGTGCGCTGGGCGGCGACTGCGCCGGAGCTCTGCGCTTGTTGCCCGCAGGCGAAGAAAATCAGGCCTCGGCCGGGCAGACGGCGGTTGATCGTGCTGCTCTTAAGGCTTGGGCCGCTGGCCGCGATCGCTACGGACTATTACAAGGATCTGCGGGCTCGGCCGCCAGGTTGTCGCTAGCGGGCGCGCAAGACAAAATCCCAATTGTGCTTGAAGGCGAGCATATTTTTTTACCACAAGGTGCGAGACCGTCTTCGCACATTCTTAAATTTGCGCATAAACCCGGCATTGTCATCAATGAGCTGTGTATGAACACGCTGGCTGAGCGGGTTGGTATCACTTGTCCCCATACGCAAGTGCTGCGTGTAGAAGGTGAGGCGATGTTGGCTGTGCAGCGCTTTGATCGAGTGAACTCTGCATGCGGCCTGCAGCGTCTACATCAAGAAGATATGTGTCAGGCATTGGGTCTACCTAGGAATAAGAAATATCAGACCGATGGTGGGCCTGATCTGGCCGCTTGTGCCAGGTTGTTGCGCCGCTCGACTACGGCTCCGGCCAAGGCGATTGCACAGCTATTGCAGTGGCAAATTTTCAATGTGCTGGCCGGGAACTCCGATGGTCATGCTAAGAATATTTCGCTCTTACAAAACAACGACGGTGGCTGGCAACTGGCTCCGAGTTACGACTTGGTTTGCACGCGTATTTTGCCCTATGACCCCAGTTTGGCCTTTGCGGTGGGAGAGCAATTTAATCCACAGCAAGTGATCAAGCGCGATTGGCAGGCAATGGCTACTGATTTGGGAGTGACGCCCCCCTTTGCTATAAAGCAGGTAGTTGCCATGGCTAGGGCCCTCAAGCGCGAGCTGACAAGCGAAATCTATCGACGGGTGTTGTTAGAGCGCGGCATGCATGAACAAGAGTGGGAGCAAATGCAGCACCTGCGACGCTATGTGTCGCAGCAGTGCAGCAAAGCGTTGAAGCTATTAGCCTGACGTCCGGTACGCTACCGTTCGCCTGTCGCCGCAACCGGACGAGGTTTTAGCTTGGCAATCCTGTCAAAAATATCCCTCGTTTTCGTTAATTAAACAGGGCCGCCCAGGCCTCTATTGGCCTTAAGCCAGTGCCATTACTTCTCATATCGGGCCGCTCTCGCTTGCTGCTTCTATACGAGTTTTTAGAAAGACAGGTTGTAGAAGAGGCTCATCGCCAAGGGGGAAGCTAAAAGTTGCTAGAGTTGGTGGTGTCTGATCCCACGGATTTCGCTCCGCACATCCAGGTTACTGCGGGATGTTTGACTTGGAAATAGCGGAACACATGCCGGATTCCAGCTGATCCACTCTTACACGCAGTTCAACTCCTGCGCATTAGGCTCCGAGGCATCGCACTGGCCCAAGAGCCTGGGCGAGAACTGCAATCCCTACGACTAGTGCGGTTTTTTAGCTGCTTGGAAGCCGTATTATCGTCAATTTGACGGGGCCGATTAGGCCTCCAGTGAACTCAAATACGACGTCCAATCAGTTCATCATCTCACACAATCGCGACGGGACTGGCTCTCGCTCAACCCCCTAGGCGTTGACATCAACCACCACGCGGCCGCGCACCTGGCCTTTGAGTATGTCTTGTCCCAATTGTGGTAAGTCGCTGAGTGTTGCGGGTTGAATCATGCCCTCTAGCTTGTCCATTGGCAGATCTTGGGCGATTCGCTGCCAAGCTTCGACGCGATCTGCGTAGGGGCGCATCACGGAGTCGATACCGAGCAAGTTGACGCCGCGTAACAAAAAGGGGATCACCGTGGCGGGCAGGCCAGCACCTCCGGCCAGCCCGACCGAAGCGACTGAGCCGCCGTAGGTGATTTGCCCGAGCACACGAGCCA
>JBMYWE010000287.1:0-3888 GCA_049607125.1 Granulosicoccaceae bacterium
GCAGCCTTGCTGAGTGCAGCGTGTGCCTGGGTGCTTGGTCGAAGACTGGTTGAATGCGAGGCATAGCTGGTCTAGTCGAATACCCCATCGGAGATCCGAAAATTTACTTACACAGCCTTAGCCTGCGAGTGGCCCAAGTCAAGAATCGAATTAGGAAGGCGAAGGGGCTTGCCTCAATGCGGTCGGATCATTTAAGAGCTATGCAAAATGAGGAACCCGCCGGCGAGTCCGGCGGCCTCCCAATCGAGTGCTTAACTCAGCAGGTCTTTAACTGCTTCGCGCTCTTCTAGCAACTCGGCTTGTGAGTCGAGCATTTTGCCTTTGATGAAGTCGCTGACTTCTAGGCCTTGCACGATCTCGTAGTCGCCGTTTTTACAGGTGACAGGGTAGGAGTAGATGAGTCCCTTTTCGATGCCATAGCTGCCGTCGGAAGGGATGGCCATAGAGACCCAATTGCCTTCTTCGGTGCCTTGGATCCAGCTCGCCATGTGGTCGATGACGCCGTTGCCGGCAGAGGCGGCGGAAGAAGAGCCGCGAGCGGCGATCACTTCGGCGCCACGCTTGGCGACTTTGGGGATGAACTCTTCTTGGGCCCAAGCTGCGTCCACGAGGTCAGGTGCGGCTTTGCCTGCTACGGTGCAGTGGCTGATATCTGGTACCTGGGTGGTGGAGTGGTTGCCCCAGATGATCATCTTCTTAATCTCTGGAACTGTGCTACCTGTCTTGGCGGCTAACTGGCTCTCGGCGCGGTTGTGGTCGAGTCGAGTGAGCGCCGTGATGTTGCGAGGGTCGAGGTCAGGGCAGTTGGCTGCCAAGATATAGGCGTTGGTGTTGGCGGGGTTGCCTACAACGCAGACTTTGACGTCTTTTTTGGCGTTGTCGTTGAGCGCTTTGCCCAATCCGCTGAAGATCTTGCCGTTGTCACTGATCAAGTCTTTGCGTTCCATGCCCGGTCCGCGTGGTTTGGCGCCGACAAACAAAGCTGCGTCGACGTCCTTGAAGGCGGTCTCTGGGGAGTCAGTGCAAACAACACCGGCGAGCAGTGGGAATGCGCAATCGTCCAGTTCCATCTTCACCGCTTCTAGAACACCCAGTGCAGGGGTGATTTCCAGCAGTTGCAGGATCACTGGTTGATCATTTCCATACATTTCGCCTGCTGCAATGCGAAAAAGTAGCGAGTAACAGATCTGGCCAGCGGCGCCAGTGACAGCGATGCGAACGGGCTGTTTCATGGTTGATTCCTCTGTCGCGGGTCGAGAGACTTGTTCGACCTCAAACTATTGATAAAAGTGGGGGTTTTAAGCCCAGAGCTATGTTTTGCTCGTGCTTAAGCGCTAGAATTCTAACACAATCAAGGCCTCGATGGCGCGCAGCCGAATCGATCTTGTTGCGATGCGGCATAAGAAGCGGCTTCGCATGAACTATACTTGAATCCCTTAATGCATCTGACGAACAGCTTTTCGCCATGTTTTGTCCTTTTTGTAAAATGCCCGACACCAAAGTCATCGATTCGCGGCTGTCCGGTGAAACCAACCAAGTAAGACGTCGTCGCGAGTGCATCCAGTGTGGAGAGCGCTTTACCACCTATGAGGGTGTAGAGCTGAACTTGCCACGCGTGGTCAAACACGATGGAAACCGTGAGAGCTTTGACGTTGCTAAAATGCGCGCGGGCATGCAGCGAGCATTGGAAAAACGCCCCGTTGCTGCGGGAGATGTCGAGGCGGCGGTCAGTCGTATTACCCACCTGGCCATGGTGTGTGGCGAGCGTGAAATACCCGCCAGTCGGGTGGGGGAATGGGTGATGGGTGAGCTTCGTGCCTTAGACCAAGTCGCCTATGTGCGTTTTGCCTCGGTCTATCGCAGTTTCGAAGATGTCAACGCCTTTCGCGAGGAGATCGAGCGACTTGAGCGAGAGCCTTCGCCCGAAGAGACTCGCGATCAACTTCCGCTTCTAGACCCCAACAGCTTGCGTCGTGACAACTGAGCGAGATACCTGCTTCATGCAGCAAGCGCTCACGCTGGCTGAAAGCGCCCGATTCGTCACTCACCCAAACCCTCATGTGGGTTGTGTTTTGGTCAAGGACGGTCAGGTGGTCGGCCAAGGGGCCACGGGCCGAGCTGGCGAAGGGCACGCCGAAGTACACGCGCTGCGCGAAGCGGGAGAGCAGGCGCTGGGTGCAACTGCCTATGTCACGTTGGAGCCCTGTAGCCATCATGGCCGCACTCCACCCTGTGCCCAAGCCCTTGTCGACGCCCGTGTAAAGCGAGTAGTCGCCGCGACACTCGACCCCAATCCGCTGGTCGCCGGAAAGGGCATGAGAATGCTTGCAGAGGCGGGTGTGAAGACAGCCCACGGTTTGTGCGAACAAGAGTCGCGCTGGTTACTGCGGGGATTTATGTCGCGCATGGAGCGCGGCCGACCTTGGGTGCGAGCAAAAGTGGCGACCAGTGCAGATGGGCGCACCGCCATGGCCAATGGCGAGAGTCAGTGGATTACCGGTGCTGCAGCACGTCGGGATGGCCATTTTTGCCGGGCCGAGTCCGACTGTGTGCTCACCGGTATCGGCACCGTGCTCGAGGACAACCCCAGCCTGAATGTCAGGCTGATGCCCAGCGAACTCGGTATCCAAGGTGAGGTGCGTCAGCCCATGCGAGCCTTGATGGACACTCACGCTCGGTTGCAAGAGGGCTGCAGATGGTTGAGCGCGCCTGGGCGTAAGCGTGTCTACAGTTCCGTGGAGAAGCATTGGCTAGGCGTTGACACTGTGTGTCACAAGGGGGCCGAGAGCATTGATCCCAAGCGAGTCCTGCAGGATTTGGCCGAACAAGAGATCAACCTAGTGCACTTGGAGGCCGGTGCTGAGTTGTTGGGGTCTTTTCTAAAAGAGGAGCTGGTGGACGAATTGGTGCTCTACATGGCGCCGATGATGCTGGGGTGCGAAGGGCGGCCAATGGCGGTAATTCGTGGGCTGGTTCACATTTCTGATGCATTGCGTTGGCGCTTTGGCGATGTCAAGACTGTGGGTGACGATCTGCGCGTGGTATTACTACGGGCCTGATTCAGATCTCGGAGTGTCGATGTCTACCATCGTCGTCGTTCGCAAAGGACGCAGAGCTTGTATCGCCGCTGACAGCCTCACCAGTTTTGGTGATGTTCGCCTCGCGGCCAGTCACGATTGTTTTAGCGATAAAATCCAGACTATAGGCAAGACCCATATCGGCTTGGTCGGCAGCGCCGCCCATACCTTGGTGGTTGAAAATGCCTTGCGCAAGAAGAGCTTAAGCGCAGATTTTAGTAGTCGAGATGCTATATTTCACACCTTGATGCGTCTGCACAAGAAACTGAAAGAAGACTACTTTCTCAACCCGGAAGAATCTGAAGAAGACCCCTACGAGTCCAGCCGCTTCGACGGTGTGCTGGTCAATAAGAATGGCATCTTCGGTATCTATTCCATGCGTGAAGTCTATGAATACAAGCGTTTCTGGGCGGCAGGAAGTGGCGCTGAAGTGGCGCTGGGTGCCATGCACGCACTGTATGATCGGCTAGATACCCCCGAGGCTATCGCTACGGCGGCGATAGAGGCCGCCGCAGAGTTTAACAACGCCACAGCCTTGCCGTTGACGCTGGAGTCAGTCAAACTGAAAGGGATTTGATACACCCGATCACTTGGAGGCACAGATCTGATGCGCAATAAACTAAGGCTGGCAGAGGTTCAGCAAGAGACAACGGATAGCTCCTTGCTAGAGTTGTCGGCGCTGGAAGTTCGCTCGCTGATGCAGCGTTACGGTGTGCGTAGTGAGGCGTGTCCTGAAGAGCTCGAACTGATGGATCTGATGCTCGCCTTGCAAGAGGAGGGTGTAGAAGTAGTGCCTGCGCCTCAGTTCGTA
>JBMYWE010000288.1:0-3886 GCA_049607125.1 Granulosicoccaceae bacterium
CTGCTTGGTGTGCAATAGTTAATAAGAATTGTCTATTCAGATGCTTAGAGTCGTTTTTTACAGTATTTTTCTGTACACCGGAGCTGTATTGCAGAGTGGAAAGATATCGATTTTTCTAAGGGTTTTAATGCGAGTGGCGGGTGTGAAGCCTGTATTTTCCGTTGGCGTCGCAGGTGAAGTGTTCTTCGATACCGGGATGTCGAAGCGGGTCGTGGCTGTCATCCGGCAACAGGTTTTGCTCACTGACGTAGGCAATGTATTCGGTCTGAGCGTTCTCTGCAAAGAGGTGATAGAAAGGTTGGTCTCGTCGTGGACGTATTTCTTTGGGGATAGATTGATACCACTCTTCGGAGTTACTGAAGGTCGGGTCTACATCAAAAATCAGCCCGCGAAAGTCGAACAAGCGGTGTTTTACCTTTTGCCCAATATTAAATTTCGCGCGCTGTGTCATGCTGTGTTCCCGTAAGAGGTCGCAGCTCCTGGCTGCGACCTGTTCAGTATTAGCCACCGTGTTTGAGCGGCTCGGCCTGATCTAAGCGAGGGTGGTTTTGTTTGAAGCTATCATGCAAATTCTCTTCGACGTCCATTGCCATAATGGTTTCGAATAGTGCGTGAATAGATGCAAGCACGTCACCTGTGTGTCCGCTTTCAGAGATGGTGTGCATATTGCGCGTCGGGAAGCCCACGGTTGTGGCGGCGCAATCGATACTAGCGAGTACACCTGCCATGCCGTCGGTGCCAGTATCGCGCCCCAGTACATCGCGTTGCAATGGGATGCCGTGTTTGAGGGCTGCCTTTTCAATGCGAGCGTTGAGCTGCGTGCTGGTGATTGCGCCCTCGCCGAGGGTGAAGCCTTTGCCCATTTCCAGTGGTTGCATCTTACGCGCGCCAATATTCGGGGCGGCGACGTAGTCGTGGTTGACATCCACGCCGATTACTACGTCGGGTTTCATCTCTCCAGCGAGTACTCGGCTGCCAAAGCGGCCGATCTCCTCATAGGCAGCAATGGCAAATAAGCAGCGCACCTTATGGGTACCACCTGCGGCGGCGATGAGTCTTGCAATTTCCACGGTGACAAAACAACCGAGGCCGTTGTCTAGGTAGGCGCCAAAAAAAGTGTCTGGGCTGAAGCCGCGCTTGATGGGGCGGTTGAGTATCAGGGTGTCGCCAGGGCGGATGCCCAAGCTTTCAATTTGCTTTTTCTTCTCTTCGCCATGGATCTGCAAGTCTAGATAGAGCTGTTCCGGTTTGATGCCCTTGGCGCCTGTGCGTTGAGCGGGGTCTGAAAAGTGTATCGCTCCCAGCGCTTCTATGGTGCCGCCTTGCAAGGTGCGATATTCACCGGGAGCCTCTGGGTTCTCGCTAAAGAGCGTCACTTCGTGACCAATGAGTGTGCAAGGTAAGAAGGAGTCGCTGTTGACCCAGATCTTTCCGTCTGAACCAATGCTCCGTACTTGTAATCTTATTTTGTCGGCGTGACCGATCAGCATGACGCTGAACATATCGTCACAGCCCGGGTGAGTATCCCACACCACACCGGCGTTACCTTTAAACTGATGTAGCGACCAATTGGACGGGGCGAAACTGTCCATTTGAGGCTTGATTACACCGAGTGTCATAGAGCTCTCCAGACCCACGGGGCTTGGGGCGCTGATGATGTCTCGCATGCGGCTGAATTGATCTTCGGGCATGGGGGTGGCCCAGGGTTTAGTCTCTGACATGAGTTTGCTCGTTTCCATTTGTGTTAAGGCAAGTATAGAGCGCCTAGCTCGATAGCACTTCTCTTGCAAAAAAAGTGCGAATTATCGCGCAGATAGGGGGGGAGAGGTCTTTGCTTCTTCCTCAAGAAATTAGGCAGCGGGCGGAAGGAGGCTCTGGAGGTGGTTGAGCAGCGATTGAGGCCCTTTGTTTTTGTCAAAGTAGTGATCTGCGCCCGCGGCTAGGGCCAGCTTTTCATCGTTTGAAGATGTTGAGCCCGAAAAGAACACCACGTGTAGATCTCGCGTTAGCGCGCAGTCTCGAATTTGTCTACAAACTTCGAATCCCGAAATTTTTGGCACATTGATATCGAGTACTGCGATCGCAGGTGCGGGTTCGAGACGGTCTTGTGGTTGCAATAGCCCCAGTGCGCGTAGAGCTTCCTCGCCGTCACTTACGATATGTAGCGTGGTCGGCAGATCAACCGCTGCCAGTGATCGCTGCAATAGAATGACATCAAAGGTGTCGTCCTCGAGCAGTAGAACGGGCCTTATTTCGCTCAAGCGACGCACCTCTCGGTGGGAACAGCCATTGTCACGCGTGTACCCTGGCCGTCAGCCTCGGTGTCGATGCTGAGAGTGCCGCCCCAATGGCGAACGATTTTGTGGGTGATGGGTAGCCCCATGCCGCTGCCCTCACGTATGTCGCGACTGTGCAGTGTGCTGAATGTTTTGAGTACGGTTTGGTGGTATTGAACGGGGATGCCAGGGCCATCGTCGACGACACAAATAAGCAGTTGCTCTTTGGGACAGTCCGTTTCTACCCATACCCGTCCTGTGCTCATGTGGTGATGGCGTACGGCGTTGTCTATTAGGCTGTGCAGGGCAAGGCGAAGCTCATGTTCGGGCACACGCAATAATTTGTCTTGTGCGGGTAGCTGCAATGAAAAATCCTTTGGTAGCACCAAATCCATCCGCAATTGGTTCAGCGTCTGGAGTAGAGAAATAGGCTGAGAGGCATCGTCATACTGACCTATCTGGGTATAGGTCAACAGGTCGTCGAGCATGTTTTCTAGGCGATCAGCTTGTTGCCGCATCATCTCCAGATGCTGGCTAACTTCGTCGGGCACCCCTCCGATGCTCTCTTGTAGGTCGCTTCGTATCCAGTCTGGAATGGTGCGCATAGCCCGCAACGGGGAGCGTAGATCATGGGTTGCGGCGTGCGAGAATTCAGCGAGGTCTTTATTGGCCCAATGCAGTGTTTCGCTGAGTTGTTCGAGTTTTTGATATTCGTCCGAGCTTTCGTCCAAGTCATGAAGCGTCAGCAGCCGGGTGTTGTTAGGAGCCAGCGTAAATCTGAGCTGGTGTTGCTTGTCTGGGCCCAGCGTTACATTCACGCAGAGCTGTGGCGCATCGCCGCTAAGAATGCTCAGAAAGGGCTCCAACTTCACTGAGTTGTTGGCTACAGAAGCGTCGTGGCAGTGGGATGTAGAGCTAGCTTGATCTCGGTCTTCGCAGCAAATTACGCCATTCTGGTAGAGATATTTATCTCTAAAAGGTTTGTTGACGCGCATGGGATTGAGCTCATTATCAAACAGCATCGCCGGTATATTCGCCAGTTCAAAGAAGCCAAAGGCGTCTTTTGGGGGCCTGTGTTGCTGGATTGGCTGCCCCTGCATGGCGGTTTGCCGCAGGTTGCGTCTGATACTGTATTTCATGGGGTCTGGAAGAACTATTTTTATGTATTGCAATAGCTTAGCCGGGCTTTTGACTCGGCTAAACACGTCTTTCAAGGCGCGTATTGACCTCGATATCTGGGGCTAGAATCAGGTGTTCTATGGGTTTTTTATCGACTGGGTTTGTACGCACTTAAACTTTCGGTAATGTTTTGTTCTGGGGTCTTCTGGTGAGTCGGCATTATTGTCGTGTCGGCTGCATTATATGGTTGCAGATGAGACTTTTTCATGTAAGACTTCTCTATTAAGTGGCATTTGCTTGCGCGATTGAGCTGCGTTTTGCAGTATATTGCCGAGTAGATTTGGTTTGTTGTAGCGGCGTCGAGATCTTCCCGCCGTGTCTGATTCACTATTGTTTCCAGAGGAAATTTTCATGAAGCTTCGTCACGCTTTAATCGCAACAGCAGTCGCTTTGTCGGCAGTATCCGCTCAAGCCCAGACTGTTATCACCAT
>JBMYWE010000289.1:0-3847 GCA_049607125.1 Granulosicoccaceae bacterium
ATTCAGCATCTTGCGCGCTCGTTTGAGCGCACGCTCGGTGATCTCGACGCTGCCCTCGGCGGCCCATTGCTCAATCGAGTTGTTGTCGAACATCTCTGGCATAAAGTAGGCACTCTGAAATTTCTCTAGTGTGTGCGCGTGACCCAAGTAGTGCCCACCGGGACCTATGTCTGCAACGGCGTCGATAGCGGCGTCGAAATCATCCCACTGCACGCCCTGCGCCATACGATAAGCCATTGCGCACTGCTCAGCATCGACAATAAACTTGGCCACCGAACAATGCATGCCCGCCTCGTTCCAACCGGCCGAGTGCCAGATATAGTTAGCACCCGCGTGCATCACCGCTGAGAGTGTGGTGGCCGATTCATAGCCCGCTTGGGCATCGAAGGTTTTGGCACCGCCGAGGGTGTTGGAGGTACGCCAGGGCACCTCATAGAAGCGCGCCATCTGGCCGATCATGAAGTTCATCAGCGAGATCTCCGGCGTGCCCGCCATGGGAGCCCCCGACTTCATGGAAACTGTAGACAAATAGTGTCCATAGATAGCGGGGGCGCCCTTGCGTATCACTTGGGTATAAGCAAGTGCCGACAGAGCCTCGGCGTTGAGCTGGGCCACTGAGGCAGCCACCGAGGCCGGTGTATTGGCGCCGCCCAATACAAAGGGCGAGCACAGTACTGGTTGATTGCGTTTACAGAACGCACGCATGGCCCCCAGCATGGTTTCGTCCCACACCAGCGGCGAGTTGCCGTTGCAGTTGCCGGTGGTGACCGCGTGCTGCTCCAGAAACTCATCCCCAAATAACACCGCGCACATATCCATCACGTCCTCGGCGTTTTTAGGGCTGGTGGTCATGCCCATAAACATCTTGTCCGAGTATTTCATCGACGAGTAGGTGATGCGCAAGTGCCGCTGACTAATCGGGTGATCGTAGGGCTCGACAATGTGGTGCGCCGAGCTGTGCATGCTGGGCAGCATATGCGAGAGTTTGTGAAACATGGCCAAGTCGTCAAGGGTGGGGTTGCGGCGTACGTCGTCGAGGTCGCGCAGGTAGGGAGCCCCCGTCATGGGCACAAACACGGAGTGTCTGCCACCCAACTCCACGTTATTGACCGGGTTGCGGGCAGTGTAGCTAATATGGCTCGGGATGCTTTTGATCAGCTCCCGCACCAGACTGCGATCGAGATAGACCGTCTCGCCCTCTACTTTGGCGCCCGCCCGACGCCAGTCTTCAAGGGCGACCTCGTCGCGAAACACCACCCCCACATTCTCGAGAATATGCATCGAAGCAGCGTCTATTCGCTCTACCTGCGAGCCGTTCATCACCTCACACAGTGGAAGTTTGTTCTCCAGACCAGGCAGCATGGTGAAATTGGGCTTGAGCCGCTTGGCACGGTGTGCGGCACGCCCGCCCACTCGTGGGTTTCGCCTTGCCCTGCCCCGATGTTTGCTCTCGCTCATGCCTGATCTCCTGTGCTTTGGCTCAAACTAACAACCAGAAGACGATCAAAGGTGCACAAAAACGAAATTTCAAAGCGGAATGCGACAAGATCTAGGCAACCCCAAACCATAAGCACACTTTTTTTCTTATTAATATTTTTCACACACTGAGCCAATCTGCACATTGATTTCACAATTAGTGCCTACATTCCTCCCAGATCCAACTCATCGGACTGGCAAAGCCTGAACGAACTCTAACTTGGGAAATTCTCTATGCAACTCTTGCCACACCTCGCCTCGACCCGCAGGCACAAGCGCTTGATACTCTGGCTTACCTTAAGCACAAGCCTGTTTTTGACCGCCTGCGATAGTAGCACCGAGTCGACAGAAAGCTCGACGAGTAGCAATACCGACACCGAATTCAGCACTTCTGATTGGACAGAAGAAACCCACAGCAAGGATGCCGACCCCAACTTCAGCGAAGTATTCGATACCACGCAAGTGAAAAGATTGGATTTCGTGGTCACATCTGAGCGCTGGCAGGAAATGCTGGACGATATGACCACCCTGTACGGCAGCTTCGGCGAGGGTTCAGTTGGTGGCGGTGGTGGCGGCCAAGGGCAAGCGCTGATTGAAACCAACGACGACCCGATTTTCGTTCCCGCTGATGTCTACTACAACGGCAAGCAGTGGTATCGCGTGGGCATTCGCTTCAAGGGCAACTCAACCCTACAAGGCGCCTGGCAATCGGGAATTTTAAAGCTGTCGTTTAAAATGGACTTTGACGAGTTTGAAGACGACTACCCTCAAATCGACAACCAACGTTTCTACGGTTTCAAGAAATTCAGCCTCAAAAACAACTACAAAGACAGCTCTTTTATGCGAGAGACTGTCGCCGCAGAGGTGTTTAGAAACGCTGGCCTAGCGGCTTCGCATACGGCGTTTTATACACTCTACGTCGATCATGGCGACGGCCCAGAGTACTTTGGTTTATACACACTGGTTGAGGAAGTCGACGGCACCGTTCTCGACACCCAATTTGTCAGCGACGACGGCAATCTGTACAAACCAGAAGATGGCAGTGCTGATTTTGTCGAAGGAACCTTTAACACGGCTGACTTTGAGAAAAAGACAAATGAAGACGAAGAGGATTGGTCGGATGTATCGGCGATGTTTAGTGCCTTAAACGACAATTCAGCGAACGCCGCCACTTGGCGCGCAAACCTAGAAGCCACCTTCGACGTCGACGGTTTCCTGCTCTATTTAGCCACCAATGGCATTATTCAAAACTGGGACACCTATGGCCTGATGCCGCATAACTACTACCTCTACAATGATCCAGAGACCAACAAACTCACCTGGATCCCCTGGGACAACAACGAGTCACTGCAAGAAGGCAAGCAAGGCGGCGCGCTCGATCTAGATTTCTCTAACTTGAACGGCAACGCGTGGCCATTGATTGCCAAGATCTACGCCGATGATGTTTACAAAGCACGCTACAACGAACTGCTGCAAGAAGTCATTTCGGGCGCCTTCGAAACCAGCAGCGTACAAGCCAGCTATGACAGCTATTCCACCTTGCTAGAGCCTTGGGCGACGAGCGAGCGCCCAGGCTACTCGTTTCTCGATAACCCAAACGCCTTTGCTTCGCAAGTCAGCACACTCAAGACTCACGCCGTCAGCCGAGCTTCGGCTGTCGCCGCCTACTTGAGCACACAGTAGCTGAAGCGGGGAGCAGAAGCTGACACTCAGCTTCAGCTTCAGCTTCCCGCGATAGTCAAGCAAAAGAACCTCATTCAACTGCGGGCTTAAAGCAAAAGTTTCGCTCTTTTAAGAAGGTGTATCCATGATCATTGACTGGTGGGAACTAGGCTTTCGTTTCGGCATCAACACCGCCGCTTTGTTGGTTCTACTGAAATTTAACTTCTTCCGTTTTAGTCACGACCGCGACTCGCTATTCAGCTTTACACTGTTTGGACACGGCGTATTTATCGTCGCTGCCTTGCTGCACAATGTCGATATCTCCATGGGTTTCGCCTTTGGCCTGTTCGCCGTTTTTTCCATGCTGCGCTACCGAACCGAATCAATCACAGTTCGCAAGATGACTTACTTGTTCTTGGTGATTGTGATCTCTTTGATATCTTCCGTTGGTCCTGTCACCCACCTAGAACTCACAGTAATAGCGACCATCATTTGTGCCCTCTCTTGGATTTGCGAAACGCATTTTCTGGCGCCTCGGTTTCAAGTAGCGACAATCACCTACGGCCGGATGAAAATGCTCAAACCCGAACTCAGAGGGCAACTGCACGCAGACCTACACGCCTTGACCGGTCTAGACATTCACAAAGTGCAGGTCGTCGATAGAAACTACAAGACAAAGGTTGCCAAGCTGCGTATTTACTACCCTGAG
>JBMYWE010000290.1:0-3831 GCA_049607125.1 Granulosicoccaceae bacterium
GCCTGTCGCTGTGCTGATACTTGATCGGGGCGGTTGCGTAAAAACCCTCAACTGCACAGCGCAACGTCTCTTTGGTGATCGCAGTGAAGGGCAAGCCTGGCCGTTGCTACGCAACGCCACTTTCCAAGCCAAGCGTGGCTCTAATCTGCTTACGGCGCGTGACGGTAGGCAATACTTCGAACAGCATTCAGCGAAAATGAGCAGCGACGAGCGCATCATTTGTCTACAGGCGATAGCGACAATGGCTGCTGATACAGAATCACTCGCACAACTGGGTGAAGGGGTGGCGCACCTGATTCATCAAGTGCGCACGCCGTTGACAGCGGCCAGTTTGTATCTAGATCAACTGGTTCGCCAGCTGGGGCATGAGCCCAAGCTGCAGCAACTTGCGCGCAAGCCAAGCACTCAGCTGCGTGCCGCGGAACAAGTGATCAGCAGCGCGCTGGATCTACTCGTTCCTCGAGCAAGTCAGCTAGAGCACGTCAATGTGCAAGAGCTCATGTTACAGCTGCAGGAGCAGTGTGGTGTAGTGACTCTGTCTCTAGGAGCGCACTTGTATTGTGTGCCCGTTCCAGAAGGCATCTACCTCAAAGCAGAGCAATCGGCGCTTTTGTCAGCACTCGGCAACTTGGTCGTTAATGCGGCTCAGCATCCGGCCAAAGGTCGCCTATTGCGTATTTGCGTGTTGGCTCGCGTGGAGGCTGACAACGTCATTTTTGAGATCAGCGATACGGGTACCGGCATCGCCGAAGAAATGAAGCACAAAGTTTTTGATCGATTTGAGACTACTCGAGTCGGCGGCACAGGGTTGGGCTTAGATATCGCCCGCCGCGTGTTCGAGCAATTTGATGGACATGTTTATTTGAGTAACAACGCTGAGGGAGGAGCCACGTTTAGTGTGCGCTTTCCTTGTCAGGCGATTGATGTTGCCGCATGAAGCGGCACAAACCCGGACGGAGACGCTCTCAATGAAGAAAGCGAGTATTTTATTGGTGGATGATGACGCAAGTGTTCGAGAGGCACTGCGTGACACACTAGCACTGGAAGGCTTTGAGGTCACCTGCGCATCCACAGCTCACGACGCACTTAGTGTGCTTCACACCAAAGGCAGTTTTGATCTGGTGTTGAGCGATGTGCAAATGACCCCATTAGATGGGATTGCATTGCTCAAGTCAGTGCGAGAGGCTCGTATAGATGTACCGGTGATGCTGATGACTGCCTATGGCTCGATTGAGCAAGCGGTTTCAGTTTTACAAGCGGGGGCTTGCGACTACATCAGTAAACCGATTGATGTCGAAGCGTTGCTGCAGAAAGTCAGTCGATGGGTGTCACGTGGTCAAGCGATGACTAGCGACTTTGTCGCTGGCGACCAGCGCACCTTGGATTTACTTTCGCTGGCACGAAAAGTTGCGAGTTCCGAAGTCTCGGTGATGATTTCAGGTCCTTCAGGGGCTGGTAAAGAGGTGATGGCTCGCTACATCCACAATCACTCCAAGCGCGCGGAGGCTCCTTTTGTGGCGATCAACTGCGCGGCAATCCCGGAGAACATGCTCGAAGCCGTGCTGTTTGGTTACGAGAAAGGCGCCTACACCGGTGCTCACAAATCCATGCCTGGTAAATTTGAGCAAGCTCAAGGCGGCACACTGTTGCTGGACGAGATCTCAGAAATGGATCTCGGTCTACAGGCCAAACTGCTGCGCGTATTACAAGAGCGGGAAGTCGAGCGATTAGGCAGCCGCGAGAGTATTTCACTAGATGTGCGTATCCTCGCCACCACCAACCGCACCCTGCGAGAAGAAGTAGCCAATGGCCGGTTTCGCGAAGACTTGTTCTATCGCCTTAATGTTTTCCCTGTGCGTCTTCCGCCCTTGGCAGAGCGAGCGCAAGATATAGAGCCTCTAGCGCGTCTGTTTTTAACCAAACACTCCAGCACCGACAGCGCACCCAAAAAGCTGAGTGCCTCGGCAGTCGCGCGACTGATGCAGCATCGATGGCCCGGTAATGTGCGCGAGCTTGAGAACGTGATGCAACGCGCGTTGGTATTGGCTGAGGGAAAAGAGATCAGTGTGGCTGATATTCACTTCGAAGATAACGACGGCACTCCACCGTCCGCGCCAGAAGAGTCTACACTGGTACGGGCCAGTGATGTTGGTCTTGGCAATACCCTGAAGAGCCGCGAGAGCGAAATGATCATGGAGACTCTAGAGCAGTGTAGGGGCAATCGCAAAGCCACCGCTGAAGCTCTGGGTATTTCACCGCGTACCTTGCGCTATAAAATCTCGCGGATGAAGCAACAGGGCTATCAAGTGCCCGAAGCGTATGGCTATAGCGCTTAGCCGGAATTAAAGCAGGACGTTTGGAAAGGAGACAAGGATGGCCTCTGAAATTAGTAATGCCAAACTGCTAGGTCAGTTGGAGATGATGCGCGCGCGGGCGTCCCAGGAAGTGGGCGACTTCGACGCGAAAATAAGTGATCCAACAGCCAGTGAATTTGCCTCTTTGTTGCGCTCTCAGGTCGAGAGTGTCAACTCTGCACAATCCACCGCTCGTGAATTGGCTAAAGACTTCGAGCTGGGTACGCCGGGGGTGGAGTTGGTCGATGTGATGGTTGCCGCGCAAAAGTCGCGCGTGCAATTTGAGGCCTTGACAGAAGTGCGCAATAAACTGATCTCTGCGTACCAAGAAGTTATGTCGATGCAGGTCTGACCCGCATTGAAGCGCGCCTGAACAGCGCGTGGCTCGGTCTTAACCGAGCACTGTGAGAGCCATGAGGGCTCGTTAAATTTTTAAGGATAGAAAGACACAGAGGGCCCGCACATGGCGGAAGCTATGGCAGACGGTGAACTAGAATCACCCACAGCCGACGGTTCAATCTCAAAAACGCTAGACCAAGTCGCAAACCCCGTATCTTGGCGCGACGCTCCAGTGGCGCGTCAGGTGGCCGTGGTGGTTGTGTTGGCAGCTGCTATTGCTGTGGGCGTAGCAGCCGCATTGTGGTCAGGTGAAACCCCCATGACGCCCTTATTCGCGGACATGGCTCCAACCGAGATGGGCAAGGTCACGGATGCACTCAAAGTCTCTAACACCGAATTCCGCATTGACGCCTCCACCGGTGCTTTGTTGGTCCCGGCTGAGCGCGCCCAGGCCATTCGTATGCAGCTCGCGTCACAGGGTTTACCCGAGACGGGTGGGCCGGTGGGTCTGGAAATGTTGTCAGAACAGCAGGATCTCAGCACCTCGCAGTTTGTCGAGAACGCCCGCTACCTGCACGCTCTAGAAACAGAGCTTGCTCGCTCGGTGTCGTCCTTGCGTAATGTGAAAAGCGCGCGGGTGCACTTGGCTATGCCAAAAGAGTCCGTGTTTGTCCGCCGCCGCACGCCCCCGAGTGCTTCCGTCGTAGTGGCGCTGTATCGCGGTCGTAAGCTCAGCCAAGAGCACGTCGCCTCTATCGTGAATCTGGTCTCCGCCAGTGTGCCTTCGATGAGCAGCGACCATGTCACAGTGGTCGACCAGCACGGCAGCTTGCTCACCGAAAGTAGCAGCAACAAAGACCTGCAAACCAGCACGAGAGAGTACGAATACACTCGGCGAATGGAGGCTGACTACGCCGCACGCATCGTCAATTTGCTCGAGCCCGTGGTAGGTGCCGGACGGGTGCGCGCGCAGGTGACGGCCGAGCTTGATTTCAATCGTACCGAGGTGACCAGCGAGGCCTACGAGCCAGAAGGTCAGGTCGTACGTTCAGAACAAATAGCCGAGACTGAAAGCAGTGCGGCCAACGCTCTGGGCATACCCGGCGCGCTCACTAATCAACCGCCAGGAGAAGGCACC
>JBMYWE010000291.1:0-3815 GCA_049607125.1 Granulosicoccaceae bacterium
TGTGAAGCTAATCACACAATGAAAAATGACGTGTAAACGTGTAGAAACAACGGAGAAGTTGAGTTTACGTCGCCAAAATGACGGGGCCAAATTAATGGCAAATGTGACTTTTTACGTCGCCATTGCTCGCCGAGTGCGAGCGATAGCGGGGGAAGCTGTCAATCTAGCGATTGACGATATGTAGCCCCTTGAGCAGATTCAAGGCTTGGTAGAGTTCGTAATCCGTTTTGGCGAGCTCTTTTCCCGTCAACGGTTTGTCGTCGTCGGGCTTTTTCTCTGCAGGCTTAGCCGCATTTTGCTGCTGTTCGTCTTCGCCGTTCGGGTTGCTCAGATGACCACTGAGACTCGCTTCTGACAGCGGATCCACCGAGCCGTCACGCTCCTGGAGACTGAATCGACCGAGCTCTATATCTGGCACAATACCGGCCGCTTGGATGCTGCGACCCTCGGGGGTGAAATAGCGCGCTGTGGTCAATTTGACCGCTCCGCCATTGGGTAAGTCTTGGATGGTTTGCACCGAGCCCTTACCGAATGTCTTGCGCCCCATTACGATGCCGCGTTTGTGGTCTTGGATCGCGCCGGCGACAATCTCAGATGCAGAAGCCGAACCTTCATTAACCAGTACAACCAGGGGCGCGCCGTCTAGCAAGTCACCGCGGTGAGCGCTATAGCTCAAGTGATTATCGCGGTCGCG
This sequence comes from Granulosicoccaceae bacterium, assembly GCA_049607125.1. Classification (GTDB taxonomy): domain Bacteria; phylum Pseudomonadota; class Gammaproteobacteria; order CALCKW01; family CALCKW01; genus CALCKW01. The sequence goes on from JBMYWE010000291.1 coordinate 695, forward strand.
TCCGTCGGTGTAGACCACCAAGCCATCCTCAAGAAAGGCGTCCGAAACCCCTACTGCTGCAGTCAATACACCGCCGGGGTTGTTGCGCAGATCCAGAACCAAGCCCTGTAGGTCTTTGCCTTCGTTGGCTTTGACAAGCTTCTTAACTGAGCTCTCCAGCGCGCGGGTGGTCTTGGTCTGAAAGGTGGAGATTCGCACGTAGCCAAAGCCGTCTTCCAGCATGCGTTCCCTGACGCTGCTCACTTGGATAATGTCGCGTACTACTTCTATTTTCAGTGGTGCATCGGTGCCTTCGCGCACAATGGTTAGCAGGAGCGGGTCGCCCGGTTTGCCGCGCATGATCTTCACTGCATCGCTCAGAGAAAGTCCTTTTACCGGGGTATCGTCGAGACGAATGATCAAATCACCGGCTTCTACACCCGCGCGTTTAGCAGGGGTGTCATCGATGGGGGAAATGACCTTGACGAAGCCATCTTCCATGCCGACTTCAATGCCTAAACCACCAAATTCTCCCGACGTGCCGATGCGTAGTTCTTTGAACTGTTCTCCGTCCAGATAGGCCGAGTGAGGGTCTAGGCCAGACAACATGCCCCGGATAGCATGTTCGAGTAGCTCTTCGTCGCTAACTTCCTCGACGTAATTTCGCTTGATACGCGTGAAGACGTCGGTAAACGTGCGCAAATGCTCCATGGGTAGCGTGTTGGTATCAGCGCGCGTTGCCAGGACATTGTGGCCTACAGTGAGGGAAGTCCCGAGGACTAAGCCAGCTGCAACGCCAATAAATTGTTTTTTTGTACTCATATCTCTTTGATATCCCATGGATGGGCAAGTTGCGTAGCTGCCATCTAATACTATGGCCTGAAAACGCAGGTCGACTCGTTAGTTTGTCACAAAGCAGACACACTGCGTGCCATCAGTGCTCAGAATGTTAATCAGTTGGCATTTTACACGCCCATCGCTAAGGATTTGGGCCAATTTTCTGCCGCTATATGTGTGATGGTGCATATGTAGACTAGCGAGTGGCGGCCGCAACTCTTTCGCTGAGGATGCCTACTGGGTCGACAGGGCTGCCATCTTGACGCAGCTCAAAGTACAGACCTGTCTCATTCAGACTGCTGGAGTCACCAACAGTTGCAATGACATCCCCAGGTAGTACAGTTTCGCCAACGACGTACATCAGTTCGTCGTTGTTGCCGTAGAGTGACATCATGCCATTGCCATGATCGACAATAATTAATAAGCCAAAGCCTCTCAGCCACTCAGCGTAGACCACCTGACCCTCGTGAATGGCCACTACCGGCGAACCCTTGGGGGCCTTGATCAAAATGCCGGCCCACTCGGCGGTGCCCTGTGCCTTGCTCTGGCCGTATTGCGCGGCGATTTCACCCACCAATGGCCAGGGCATGGTGCCCTTGTCGGTTTGATTGGCAGCGGCCGCCTCTTCTTGGCGGCGCAAGTCGTCCACCAGCGCTTGTAGCTTGACACGGTCATCCTCTAGCGCGCTCAGGCGCTTTTGCTCTTCGCTCAGGTTGCCCTCTATTTTAGCGAGTAGCGCGGTGCGCTTCTGGCTTAGCTTGGCCAGCTCTTTTTCGCGCGATTTGAGCGCGTCTCGCTCTTGTTGAACTCTGCTCTCTTGCTCTCCCGCGCGCGTGACATTGCGCATCACTTGGGTCAAATTTGCGCGTGCCTCTTCAATGTCCGTCAGGCGGTGCTGAGTGACATGCTGGTAATAGCGCAGCAGGCGGCTGCCAGCCGATGGATCATCGAGTGAAAGCAGCGTGCGCAGGTGTGGGCTGCGACCCGATTGGTAGAGGGAGCTCAACTGTTTTCCCAGCTCGTCCCCGTGTCGCTCCACTTGCTGGCGTAGAGAGTCTCCGCGAGCGCTCTCGCCCGCCTTGGCTTTTTGTAGTTTGGCGATTTTTTTCTTCAGCAGGCTGCGCTGTTTTTTTACGGCGGCAATTTGTTTGTTGTAGTTTTCTAGCAAACGCTGCAGAGATGCCTTCTCGGATTCCTTGGAGCGAATCGAGTCGCGCGTGACCTGTATGCGCTCATCCACGGTCGTGATTTGGTTTTCATAGGCGCTGGTATCTGCTAGAGCCGCAGAGCTAATGGCCAGGCAGCAGCCAGCAGTTACTGCGGAGAGTTTGCTCACGCCATGAAAAAAACTAGAGATCGAAGGGTGGTTTGCCACGATTGGTTCGTATCCAGTTGAGTACAGCCGACACTTTAGGTGTCGACACCAGCCGCTCAAGCACTCGCCACTTTCCCGGCAAGTCGCTCAGCGCTAAGGCCATAACAATGCACAACAATCCCTGTCCTGGCAACAGCAACATGGCAATACCTGCCAACAACAACAACAGAGCGAGCGCGTTGCGGATGAGGCGTCTAAGCGTACAAAAGAAGGATCGATCGGGCGGTCTGGTGCGCTGCTGAAAGAAGTCATGGGGGAGACGAGCGATAAGCCAAGGTAGCGCCAGAGCCGAAACGATGAGCATCAGCAAGGAACCAACACTTAGGTAGGTGAACACGCGCTGGCAGTCACTGGTGCAGAGCGTACTCAGCGGTGGAAAATCTAAGGGCACGAAACAGAGCCTCGGTGTACTTGTGTCTCTATAGTGTAGTGAGGACTACTTGAATACAGCACAGTCGCCGCGTGCAAGGTCGGCGTGAATGATTTTAGGGCCAGTTGATTTCTGCCGCGGTCAGCGGGCCGATGGTACTGCTGCGCAGGCTATGTGCCATCACCGAGTTGTAGCGCGAGACGGGAATGCGGCCAGCCATGATCTCGGCTGATCGTTGAGGATAGAGCGGAGAGCGACTTGGGTTGGCGTATCCGATCGGATAGAGCGGTGAGCCATACTCGTCGTATTTGTCTGTCGCCCCAACCGTATGTAATAGCTCGTGGGCAATGACGACATTGTTCTGAGCTGTTTGCACAGGTGTGGCGAAGGCGTGCACAAGGCCTATCAAGCCTTTTTGTAACCCCAGACTATGTGGCAGAGAGGTATTTGCTTTGCCTTGATGGTAGACCACATAAATCTTCACGGATCGCCAGGTGCGCTGCGGGTCCCGGGGGGTGACAAAGGCCGACCAAAACCGCATACGCAAACCCCACCAGACC
>JBMYWE010000292.1:0-3807 GCA_049607125.1 Granulosicoccaceae bacterium
CCGAGATCCCACTTTTTGCGGTTGACGTACATGCGCAGGGTCATGGAGGTGCAGGCGCCTAGGGCCATGAGTAGCAGGTCGTAGGGCGTGGGGCCTAGGTCGGTGCCGCCTACGCGTTTAGGCTCGTCGGCGATAACGGTGTGTTTGTGGGTGCTCATGCCACGCAGGAATTTGTTGTCTAGCTCGCCTATGCGTACAACCCCTTCGTCTACCTCTGGTTCAGCGAGGTCTTCTAGGTGTTGTTGCGCCCAGGCGGCGATGACGCGGCCGGCGAAGGCGGCGTCTTGGGGCTTGCTGAGCAGGTGGTCGGCTTTGTCTAGGGAGACAAAGCTTTTGGGGTGTTTGGCGGCCGAGAAGATGGCCGAGGCTTCGTCGATGGAGACGATGTTATCGAGCGGCGCGTGCATGACGAGCAAGGCGCGTTTGAGGCCGGCAATTTGCTCGGTGCTGGTGTAGTTTTGCAAGTCGTCGAGTAGGCCTCGGCCTATATTGACCTCGCGCGCACCTATCGCGACGGGTGCGCTGCCGTCTCGTTCTATCGCCTCCTTGGCACCGGAGAACAAGTGTTCCACGTGCGAGGCAACGGATGGCGCGGCCACTGTCGCGACGGCTTTGACGCTGGGCAGTTGGTGCGCGGCGGCCAGAACGGCGGCGCCGCCCAGGCTGTGGCCCATCAGCAGAAAAGGTTGCGGGATGGCTTGCGGTAGGCCGCTGGCCACGTCGATCAGGTCGCTGACGTTGCTGCTGAAGTCTGTTTGGGCAAAATCACCCTTGCTTCGCCCTAGGCCAGTGAAGTCAAAGCGGACAACGGCGATGCCTTCTCGCGTAAGCGCTTGCGCCATCAGCCGCGCCGAGCGCAAGTCTTTGCCGCAAGTGAAGCAGTGCGCAAACAGGGCGCTACCACGAAGCCCTTGGGTTGGCAGATCGATGGTGATGGCCAATTCGACGCCTTGGCGGTTTTTGATTTGCAGTTGCATTTTTTGCTCCTGAGTATCCTGCGATGCGAGAATGGGCACCCCCTTCTCTTATGCGCGGCTACGGGTTAGTGGATATTCGTTTGGCTAGAGGTGTGGCGCTTAGGCCGTGCAGCACGATGGAGAACATCACGGTCATGGACACACAAGCTAGAAGCTCTTCTTCTCGTGGGAACTCGAACTCGTCCATCATGATTAAGGTAAACAAGATGGAGGCGAGGCCGCGTGGACCAAACCAACCGAGAAATAGCTTTTCGCGCGAGGCAAGCCCAGTACCGGTAAGCGATAGGTAGATGGGCAGCATACGCACGATGGTCAGCATGAGCAGTGCCAGCACAATTGATTGCCAGGTCATGTGGGTCAAGCCGTCGGGCAGTAAAAAAGCGCCGAAGATCAGGAAGGAGCTCATGGTCAGTAGCTGACCCGCCCCTTCCATAAATTCGGTGATGAAGTGAATGTCGTGGCGATAGGTGTTACCGAACACCATGCCCGCGACAAACGCGGCGATAAAGCCGTTGCCACCGACGACTTCCGCTAATACAAAAGCGATAAAAGCCGCCGAGATAAACACCACACCAGCGGCTGGCTCGGCCATGGCGTCGCGGTCTTCTGCCCAGTCCATCGCCTTCGCTAAGCCCCACCCTAAAGCCACTCCAACCAATGGACCCAAGGCGAGTTGCAGGAGAATTTCCGCCGCGAGATGCTCAGCTCCGGAATCGGTTGCTTGAAAACCCGCTGAGGCGAGAATGGCACCCAACAAGACAAATGGCAGAGCCAGGCCATCGTTCAGGCCACTTTCTATGTTGATAGTTTGGCTGAGGCGCGTGGGCACATCGGGACTGGAGACAACGGTTTGGCCCAGGGCTGCATCGGTGGGTGTGAGCACGGCCGCAGTGAGCAAAGACACGGCAAGACCCGAAGCGGGATTAAGCCAGTATGCAAACAGCGTCCCCAGCGCAATCGTGAGCGGCATGCCGACCAGCAGCATGCGTGTGGGCAGCTGCCAATGACTGCGCAATTGAGCAAAACGCACGTGGCAGGCATCGGTGAACAGTACCAGCACCAAGGTCACTTCGGCGAGCAGGCGCTTTCCGCTGTGCAGTAACTCTGGGTCTGCCCCTGCGTGTAGCGGCTCGCTAAGCAGGTAACCTAGCACCATGAAGATCATGGGCAACGTGATTACTGTTTGCTCCACTCGACGGCTGAGCAACGAGTACGCGATAAAGGCGGCTAGAACACCCAGCAACACTTCGTGGCTCATATGACTATCCTCGCGTAAATTTTAGAGAGAACCGCTCAATAGCTCTGCAAATACACACTCAGCTTGCAACACCGAAGCTGACATCAGGTGCCACAATAGGTGGTGTAAGGGCCGAAGCTATCAGGGGCAGGCCCCACAAAGTGCTCGTGCTGTGTGTGTCGCTCGAAGGGCTTAGCCAACACGTCGAGCAGTAATTCAAAGGGCTGCATATCGCCTGTTTCGGCGGCTTGTAGCGCCTCCTCAACTCGGTGGTTTCTGGGTATGTATAAGGGATTGACGCGATCCATCGAGGCCGCGCGGGCGGTGGAGTCGACGTCTTCTTGCTCGCCGCGACCTTGATAAAGCTGCAGCCATTGCTGGAATTCAGTGGCGTCTACAAACGCACGCTTGGCAGCCGAATCTTCACCGCGCACCACCTCAGACAACGACCGAAAAAGCTGGCTATAGTCTACTTTCTGGCCTTCCATCGCAGCCATCAATCCGTTGCATAAATCTAGGTCTTCCGGCAGCTCTTTCATCAATCCAAGCTTGGCCCGCATGGCCGTTAACCAGTGTTGCCGGTACACCTCTGCAAAGTCGTTGATCACCTCTGTCGCCGCCGGGACGGCGCTCTCCGGGTCTTCGGGCTCAATCAGGCGCAGCAGGGTTTCGGCGAAACGGGTGAGATTCCACTGGGCAATATTGGGCTGGTTGCCATAGGCGTATCTGCCCTGCGAGTCGATGGAGCTGAACACCGCTTTGGGGTCGTACTGGTCAATAAACGCACAGGGGCCGTAGTCGATTGTCTCGCCCGATATAGTGACGTTATCGGTGTTCATGACACCGTGCACAAAGCCTACGGACACCCACTGAGACACCAGCGCGGCCTGCGCTTGGCCGACGCTGCGCAGCAGCCCCAGATAGCGGTCTTCACTGCCCTGCAACTCAGGGTAATGACGAGCGATGGCGTAGTCGGCGAGCTGCTTTAGTTTGTCTTGGTCGCCGCTGGCGGCAACATATTGAAAGGTACCCACGCGCAGGTGTGAGCTGGCCACTCGGGCAAGCACCGCGCCCTGCGGATGGCCCTCGCGCATCACGCGCTCCCCTGTCAAGGTAGCGGCCAGCGCCCGCGTGGTGGGAATGCCCTGCGCGTACATAGCTTCGCCGATCAGATACTCGCGCAACACCGGGCCCAGGGCAGCCTTGCCGTCACCGTTGCGCGAGAACGGCGTGCGCCCAGAACCTTTGAGGTGTAGGTCTCGGCGCTGGCCGTTTTTGTCCAGTATTTCCCCCAGCAATAACGCACGCCCGTCCCCCAATTGAGGCGAGTAACCACCAAACTGATGACCGGCGTACACCATCGCCAAGGGCTGCGCGCCTGCGGGGGCAACTGCTCCGCACAGCACAGCGGCGCCCTGCTCGCTCTGCAGCGCGTCGGCGTCGATGCTCAGTTCGCGGGCCAGCTCGTGGTTGAGTTTTAACACTCGTGGAACTCCATTAACTAAACAGATATGATTCATACCACAAGTAACTTGCATTCTTGTGTGTTTTAATAAATGTGCAAGAATGACTTCTTGTTGCACATCTTTTTTT
>JBMYWE010000293.1:0-3802 GCA_049607125.1 Granulosicoccaceae bacterium
CGTGGCTAATGTCGAGCAAAACGGTATCGTGTTTCTGGATGAAATTGACAAAGTAGCGCGTCGCTCAGATGCGGGTGGGGGCAGCGGCGGGGATGTCTCCCGTGAGGGTGTGCAGCGCGATCTTCTGCCATTGGTTGAAGGCAGCACGGTGACCACCAAGTTCGGTTCGGTCAAAACCGACCATATTCTGTTTATTGCCTCGGGCGCTTTTCACGTGTGCAAGCCCTCGGATTTAATCCCTGAATTGCAAGGCCGGCTGCCCATACGCGTGGAACTCAAAGCACTCAGTGTCGATGATTTTGAGCGCATATTGCACGAGCCAGATGCTTCGCTGCAGCAACAATATGAAGCTTTACTCGCCACTGAAGGCGTCAAAATTCGATTTGCCGATGGCGCTATTCGCCGTATTGCCGAGATTGCCTGGCAAGTGAACGAAAGTACCGACAATATCGGCGCCAGACGTTTGCACACACTGCTTGAACGATTACTGGATGAGGTGTCTTTCAGTGCCTCAGATCGCAGTGGCGAGGAGGTAGAAATCGATGCCGCCTACGTGGACAAAAACTTGGGCGAGCTGGCTCAGGATGAAGATTTGAGTCGGTATATCTTGTAAATAGGATTTGCTTTGCTAGCCCTTCAGTGGGCTAAGTGACTGATCACCCATTACGTCCCGACTGTCGGCGGCCCGTTTTCGCTGTGCCGCCGCCAGCCATTGGGGCAGCGGCTTTTTTGGGGCGGCGGTGGTTGATAAAAGGTAATTGGAGCGATGGCTACTTAATAGGCCATCTATCTAGGCGGTTTAGCTGCACCTTCTAAAACCTCCCAAAGCCCAAAAATATAATTCAAATGGGCTATGTCTCTATAAATAGCTGCTACATATTTTGAACATCATCCAATATTTTGCCATTATTACTTGACGGTTCCGCAATGTTTCACGCTAAGCACAGGGAATTTGAGCGCATGATAGTGGAAGACATTCAGCTAGAAGACGGGCGGCAGCTTTTGGATAGGTTGATAGCTGACGGTTGGCGTGTTGTGACACCTTTTAATCCGCTGGCTGCGGCGAGTTCGGGGGGGGCAAATTACACCGTGCAAATGGGTGCTCAGTTACTGCAATTTGAATGGGATCAGCGCTTTGATTGGAAGGTCTCTGGTCGTGACGATGTGGTTGAGCAGGTTTTAGACAAGTATCTACCTGTCGAGCATCCGCTATAGCGTGCACAATTCGAGGATCACTGACCAAAAAGCCACCGGCGACCGTTTGTCGACGGGGCGCCAACCTAAAGGCCACGTTTGAGGCGATAGCTATAGCGTGTGCCTTTCTGCAGCTGGATCGGCTCTTCCTTAAGAGGCGTCCACAATCTCGGTGAACAATTCTCTCAGTTCGCGCGTCTCTTGATTAAATACTGATGATGCGTCGATTCGCGCAATTTCTTGGCGAGCAGCGGTTACCTTATTGGCCTTTTCAGGCAGTAGCATCAGCCACAGCATAAAGACTTCTTTTGGTGCGGGTCGCCCACTAGGACGTGGTTGTTCGGCCATGGGCCTGAGTGTGCGGATATTGCGGCGCCTTTTACTGACGCGATGAACTGAACACTGCGTAGACATGGTGTATACCCCGACATTGATACGCAAATGGCCGAGCGGCCGTCGGGGGGAGTGCTGAGATGTTGCGGAGGCAACAGCCCGTCAATCGCCCGCCGCGACTACTCGGATGTGGTTCAGGCTGGTTTCCGGGCTTGCGGGCAGTTGATCACTTGAATGACTCGCCTTCCCAAACTAGTGCACTGCTGAGGCTACTCAGAGTGTCCTAATTGTTCAGTGGCATCGAGAGTCATACCCTGCTTACCGTTGCGGGGGCAGCGCCGGAATTCAACCGGCTTCCCAATTATCTGCGGCTCGCGTGAGCGGGCGCGCAGCACCTGTGGATCTAATCTAACGCAGTCGGGCTCGCTTTGATGTCGTTAAAGCGACAGCACGCAGCTTTCGCCTGGTGGCCGGTTCTGGCCAGGGGAGTCGCGGATCAAGTCGTGCTCACGCCCTGGAAGCACTAAATTCGCTCCTGCTGCGTTGCAAATCTAGCCTATAAGCGAGGCCGCCAGGGCCACTCTTACCATCGATTTCCGCCTTGCTGGGATGAAATTAATCACTTCTACGGTATCGGCCGGACTTAAAAAGAGGCTCCCTAGCGCCTGTAAGCTACATATCTCAACGCGGTCTGGGCTGATAGAATGGCCCTTTAGATTTGCGAGTCCCACGCCATGCCCCGACCGACCGAGATCCGACTGCAACAAAATAGCCGACAGCTGGTGCTGGGCTTCGATGACAACTTCAGCTGCAGCTTGAGCTGTGAGTTCCTGCGTGTGCATTCGCCCTCAGCTGAGGTGCGTGGTCACGGCCCTGGCCAAGAGACACTGCAAGTAGGTAAAGAGCAGGTCAACATCACCGCCATTGAACCAGTGGGCAATTATGGGGTGAAGTTGGTGTTCGACGACGGTCACGACTCGGGTATCTACAACTGGGACTATCTCTACGAATTGGGTCAACAGCAAGACGCCTATTGGGCCAACTACCTTCAACGCCTGGCCGATGCCGGGCACCAGCGAGCAATCTGATGGCTGTGGAAGATACGCAACAAACAACGCACTTTGGCTACAAAGATGTCAAAGTCGAAGAAAAAGCTGGCTTGGTTGCCGATGTGTTTCACTCAGTGGCCGACAAGTACGATTTGATGAACGACGTCATGTCTTTCGGCGTTCACCGAGTTTGGAAGGCTTTTACTATCCAACACAGCGGTGTGCGAACAGGGCAATCGGTGCTCGACTTAGCAGGTGGCACCGGTGATCTGGCCGCTAAATTTTCTGGCCGTGTGGGCAACAAGGGTCAGGTGGTGTTAGCCGACATCAATGACTCCATGCTGCGCGTCGGTCGCGACAAGTTGATCGACAAGGGCATTCTGGGAAATTTGCAGTACGCTCAGGTCAATGCCGAGGCATTGCCCTTTGCCGACAACACTTTTGATTGCATAACCATTGCCTTTGGCCTGCGCAACGTCACCGACAAGTCCAAGGCCCTGGCTAGCATGCTCCGCGTGCTCAAACCGGGTGGTCGATTGTTAGTGTTGGAGTTCTCCAAACCTACTATCAAAGGCTTTGCGCAGCTCTATGATCAATACTCTTTCAAGATATTGCCAGAGATGGGCAAGTTTATCGCAGGCGATGCGGACAGTTACCGCTACTTAGCCGAGTCTATCCGCAAACACCCCGATCAAGAGACCTTGGCGACGATGATGCGCGACGTAGGTTTTGAACGCGTGACCTACCACAATCTCACCGCAGGTGTTGTCGCACTTCACAAGGGCTTCAAAATCTGATGCAAGTGCCTTTTCCGGCCACATTGGCAGCCAATGCAGCGCTGAGTGCGCTGATTCGCTCAAACCCCGAGGCCAGACAGCTCCTTTCAAAGAGCCGAGGTGGATTGATAGCCCTAGAGTTACAAAACCCTTCGTTGTCCTTGCGCGTCTCACTGCAGGCTGACGGCATCGAGTTGTTGAGCGTCTACGAAGAAGAGCCAGACTTGCAATTAACTGCCGATATTCCTGCATTAAAAGCGCTTGCCGATGCCGGGCATGACCCGATTCTCGATGGCCGTGTTCAAGCTGACGGAGATATGGCGCTGGCCTCCTTCCTACAACAACTACTTGTGGTTCTAACGGCCGACTGGGAATCGCAGTTGGCGCCTTTTGTGGGTGACACGCTTGCGCACAAAATTGGCACACTTGCCCGCGGCTTGGCGGCCTGGG
>JBMYWE010000294.1:0-3470 GCA_049607125.1 Granulosicoccaceae bacterium
AAAAATTAACTGGTGCTGGATACGTTTATGTCATATCAAATATAGGTTCATTTGGTGAAGAGGTTTATAAAATAGGTATGACAAGAAGACAAGAACCATTAGACAGAGTAAAAGCCAACTGGCTGATCGGGTTCGCACCGGCTTCAGCAATGTGGTAACCCGAGATCGACACTGAGTAAAAATTGCGCACGGCGTTGTGCACAAAAAACTCCTGAATATCGCCCATCAGCTTCAGGCTAAACTCGGTGGAGAAAAGACAAGTGTTTTGCCCTTGGTCTTCCTTGAGGATGTCTGCCTGCACGGTGCCACGCACATTGGCTAAAGTCCAAGCGCGCAGCTCGGCACGCTCGTCGTCATTAGGCTCGCGACCGTTCTCGGCGACAAACTTGGCTTGTTGCTGTTTGACCGCCGCATTGAAATAAAAGGCTAATACAATGGGGGCTGGACCGTTGATCGTCATGCTCACCGAAGTGGTTGGATGACACAAATCAAAGCCATCGTATAGCTGCGCCATGTCTTCTACGGTGCAGATAGACACCCCTGAATTACCCACTTTGCCGTAGATATCTGGTCGGATGTCTGGGTCGTTGCCGTACAGCGTGACGGAATCAAACGCAGTAGACAATCGCTTGGCATCTGAGTGTTCGGACAATTGTTTGAAACGCGCGTTGGTACGGAATGCATCGCCTTCTCCGGCAAACATCCGGGTCGGGTCTTCACCGTCACGTTTGAACGGAAATACACCAGCCGTGAAGGGGTAGTAGCCGGGCAGATTTTCTAATAACAGCCACTTGAGCAGCTCGCCTTCACAGGCAAACTTTGGCAAAGATACACGTGGTACCTGCGTGCCCGACATACTGGTACGCAACAGAGCGGTGCGAATTTCACGATCGCGAACTTTCACCACTTGTTCTTCGCCGCGGTAACTCTCAGCGCGCTCGGGCCACTGCGCCAGCAACTCGGCACTGCGTGGTGGCAAGTGTTTGCTTTTGTCAGTGAGCAGTTTTTGCAAGTCTGAATCGTCGGCACCTGAGGCCGCTAACATGCGCGCCGCCTCGCGCAGCTGCTGACATTGACGTGCCAGTTCAGCCTGACTAACTGCTTCGGCTTTGTACGCTCTGACCTTCTCTGCAATTTCGGCGAGGTAGCGCTTGCGTTCTGCCGGTACCAAGGTCGACACCTTGGTCGATGCTCTCGCTCCTGCTACCGTGAAGTATCCGCCACCGTCGCGCAGGCCCTTAGCCCTGAGCTGAGCGGCCAATTCGTGATACAAGCCCGCTACGCCGTCGTCGCTAAAGCGAGCGGCAATGGTACCTATAACGGGCATTTCACTTGGGTCGCGATCAAAGGCTTCAGTGTTGCGCTGAAATTGTTTGCGTACATCGCGCAGCGCATCCTCGGCACCGTTGCGATCGTATTTATTGATCGCGACGATGTCGGCGTAATCGAGCATGTCGATCTTCTCGAGTTGACTAGCTGCACCATACTCAGGGGTCATCACATACAGTGAAACATCCGAGTAGCCAACAATGCCGGCATCACCCTGCCCAATGCCGGGGGTTTCGAGCACGATTAAGTCAAAACCCGCTAGACGAGTAGCGGCGATCATATCGGTGAGGTATTCGGGCACCTCTCCCTGCGCATCGCGGGTGGCTATGGAGCGCATATAGACATTGGGATGCTCAATAGCATTCATTCGGATGCGGTCACCGAGCAACGCACCGCCTGTCTTACGGCGCGTAGGGTCAATAGCCAACAACGCTATTTTGAGTTCGTCTTTGTAATCGAGGCGAAAGCGCAGCACCACTTCGTCTGTCAACGAAGACTTGCCCGAGCCACCCGTACCAGTGATGCCGAGCACAGGCGTTGAACTCGCCTGGTTGGCCGCCGCTTCGCGCAGTGCCATGCAATCAGCGGCTGGGACACTGCCCTCTTCTAGCGCGCTCAACATGCGCGACAAGGCCTGCGTATCGCCGAGCAACTCTGTCAATTCGACCGCTTGGGCAGGCACTATGCGCGCTCTGGCCCGGCCGATCATATCGTCGATCATGCCTTGCAAACCCATTCCCTGACCGTCGGCGGGCGAGTAGATCCGCTCGACGCCATAGTCGTGCAGCTCGGCGATCTCCTCCGGAACAATCACCCCCCCACCGCCGCCGAACACGGCTATGCGCTCAGCTCCACGATCACGCAGCTGATCGACCATATACTTGAAGTATTCGACGTGCCCCCCTTGATAGGAGCTAATGGCGATACCGTGCGCGTCCTCTTGGACCGCCGCCTCGACAATCTCAGCAACTGAACGGTTATGGCCCAAGTGGATCACCTCAACACCGGCGGCCTGCAAAATGCGACGCATGATATTGATTGAAGCATCGTGGCCGTCAAAGAGACTGGCAGCGGTGACAAAGCGTACCTTGGTTTGAGTGGGATCGGGTTTAACAAGCGCTGCAACGGGGGTGGACATATAGTGCTCCTTTTGGCGCGCACGGACAGTTATAAACGCAATTTAATGACGGTTCATTATATTGACGTTTACGTTAACGTCAATCAAAGCTTTGCAATTGTTGTAGATTAATTTAGCCAATGGACGTTTACGTAACGTCAATTTGTGCCGTATAGTGCATGCTGGTGGTACTAAAAGGTACCGGTGACAGCCAGCCTCAAGAGAACAGGTTTCCAGTCGAGCAATATAGAATCAAAGACTTGGAACTGGCCCTTGGAAATCGACTCTGAAAACCGAAACAGACAAGCGCTATATAGATGAAAGAGACTTACACCATTGGTGAGCTGGCACGAGAGTTTGGCATCACAACCCGCACTATTCGCTTCTACGAAGAAAAACGCTTCTTGGAACCACAACGCGTAGGGCGCAACCGCGTTTACTCGCGCCGAGACCGCACGCACTTGCGCCTGCTACTACGCGGTCGCAGGTTGGGCTGGGCTCTCGACGATATCTGGGAGATCATCAACCTGTACAACTCACAGGGGGGTGAAGAAGCCCAACTAGCAGCGATGCTGGAGCGCCTCAAGGATACCCGCGGCATGCTCGATACCCAGCTTGAAGATATTCGATCAGCCAAAGAAGAGCTGGAAGAAATCGAAGCCAATTGCCGCTCTCGCTACGCAGCGGCTCTGGCGCGCAAAAACGGCTAATTAGGCGCTTGAGCACGATAGCAAGTTGACGAGCTAGGTCCGGTAATCGCGCGGGTGCATGGATCACCGGCCCCCAATCAGAGACTGCGACTAACTAACCCCGAGCGACTGTAGCGGATGCTCCACCCAAGGTGCGTGAAAGCAACGCTGCACTAGATCTCGGTCGACCGATGCCACCGAACTAAATCTCCAGTTCGGGCTACTGTCTTTATCGACCAATAGCGCCCGCACTCCTTCAAAAAACTCATTGTGTAAACAACATTGCACCGAAAGCACGAGCTCGGACTGAAACACCTCTGCCAATGACATGTGGC
>JBMYWE010000294.1:3480-3801 GCA_049607125.1 Granulosicoccaceae bacterium
GTGTGCGAGCGATTTCTGCGCGCGCGCGATCCAAGTATTGGTCGTTTGATAGTCGTTGATCGACCGCACCGTATCCACCAAGTTGGCGTAGTCGGTGAGTTGTTGAATCAAGTCAAAGTGCTCGCGAATCGGTGACTCGCCCGTGACAGCCGCCTCGCTCTCGAGCGTTTTTAATACCCCGTCGACTGCAGCAAAATGATCTGCCGACCAATCCGCTCGCACCAGAGCCTGCTGTAAAGCCAGGCGTTGAGCGCTGCTCAAAATTCGATCGGCGAAACCCACAAAACAAGCATCAAATGCGTTGAGTCGAGCACCGGTTAA
>JBMYWE010000295.1:0-3799 GCA_049607125.1 Granulosicoccaceae bacterium
TCGTTAGAGTACCCTCAGAAACCCGAGTCTACCCCAGTGCACACTCGCACCACCACGCCCGGCGGGAATTCAGACTGGATGACGTCGCTTTAACCCTGACTTTTACAGCATCAGTTACACTATTTCTCAAACTTAGAAACTTTGCAGCCGCCACATCTCTGCAGTGAAACATGCGAAAAGGACAGCTTGATGACACAAAAAATCTCAGTAAAACACCCGCTGGTCGTACTACACGGCGATGAAATGGCCCAAATAGCCTTTGACCGTATCCTCGAGCAGTTCGTACACAAGTATCTGGATATCCCCTTGGTCGAGATCGACCTTTCGGCCGAGCAGCGACTGCTGAGCAATGGCCAGGTAGTGGTGGATGCAATAGAGGCGCTGCAGGCACATGGTGTAGGTATCAAAAATGCGGGCATGACCGTCAACCGCGATCAGCTGGATGAGCTGTTGAGCAAACACCCGCATATTGTCGAAGCCGACCTCGACAGGCTAGCGACCAAGTCTCCTAACGGAGCCATTCGCAAAGGCATCGGCGGCAACATCACCCGCGAGGATATCCCCTTTCGCAATATCGAGGTCAAGCGCCCAGGATGGGTGAGCAAAGACATCGACGTGTTCACCATGGACACCGGCGGCATCAAACACAGTTTTAACGAGCTATCCAAGACCACCGGTGTGGTGAAAGTAGTATTTGTCGGCAGCAGCGGCAATCCGCAAGAGCTGCACCGCAGACTCATCAACAAGGGCGATCCTTGGCTGCTTGCCACCAACGACATGGAAGCAGTACGCGGCTGGGCACACGCGTTTTTCCAGCGAGCCCTGGATGAAAACCGGCACGCCTACCTCGGCCTTAAAGATACGGTCATTGCCGGCTACGACGGCGTCATGCGCGAGGCCATAGAAGACATCTACGAAAGCGACTACCAAGCAAAATTTGCAGACGCCAAACTCGAATACCACTACGAGCTGATCGACGCACAGGCGGCGCGTATCGTCGCCAACCCACCGGACCGCGCCCTCTGGGGCGTGCCCGATAACACCTCAGGCCGCAAGCTCTACAAATTGGTCAACCAGCTAAAAGAAACAGGTATTCCCACGCGCCGAGCGTCAGTGTCAATCTCGCGCATGAGCGCGGGCGGCGGCGATCAGTACGGCAGTTTTAACATGCCAGTGGAAGAGAGCGGCATACTCAAAGTGATATTAGATGGCGAAGAAAAGCACGCTCGCCACGTCAAGAAAGGAGACCCCCTGCTATTTATGTCCAACGACCGAGAGGCTATCAAGGACTGGGTGAGCCAGGTTTTCCGCGATGCTTCTGTCAACGATAAAGAAGTCTATTTCGGTCTCAAACGCGAGTACATGCAATACGACGATGTCTTCAGCGACGTCATTGCCGAAGTTCGTTTAGAGTTGGCCAAACGCGATACGCCACCGCCGTCGTTTATGATCATGCGTCCTTCTAGCCAACTGAAAAAAATGATCACCGATCCACCGCGCAACGCCATCTATCCGGCTCAAAACCTCGACGGCGATATCTTTTCAGACATCTCGGCAGCCCTCGGTGGCAGCTTGGCAACCGCCAGCTCAATCATCGAGAGCAAGGACGGCACCATGCTGTACGAGGCACCCCATGGCACCGCACACGATTTGTACTTGAAATATCTGGAGAGCGACGGCAAAGAAGCACTGTTCAACTCCTCCGCCCTACTCTACGCCGTGGCCAACGCGCTCAACACCATCGGCAGCCGAGCCGATAACCCAGATCTCCGCCGCTACGCTGACACCCTCAAACGAGCGCTGATCGACACCGTCGACCAAGGCACCATCACCGGGGATATCAAAGGTAAAACCACCGATCCTGAGAAGGAGAAACTGGTGGATATGTTTGGCTTTTTGGACGCGGTTGAAGCGAATCTAAAATTGTAAGGTATAGCACTGTTGGCACGGCTTGATCGGCGGTGAGCCCGGCCGAAAGCCAAACCTACAGGCATTAAAAAACGGGCCACATGGGCCCGTTTTTGATTTCACCAAACGCCCTCGATTAGCGCTTCATCGCCTCGAAGAATTCGTCGTTGGTCTTGGTGTGCTGGAAGCGGCCCAGCAAGAACTCCATGGATTCAATCTCGTCCATGGGGTGCACGAACTTGCGTAAGATCCAGATCTTTTGCAGCTCCTCAGGAGCCATCAGCAGCTCTTCGCGGCGGGTGCCAGAGCGGTTGACGTTGATCGCGGGGAAGACGCGCTTCTCAGCGATTCGACGGTCGAGGTGCAGTTCCATGTTACCGGTACCTTTAAATTCCTCAAAGATAACCTCGTCCATTTTCGAGCCGGTATCAACCAATGCGGTAGCGAGGATAGTCAGGCTACCGCCTTCTTCGATGTTGCGAGCCGCACCAAAGAAACGCTTAGGACGCTGCAATGCGTTGGCGTCTACACCACCGGTGAGCACCTTGCCAGAGGAGGGCGCCACGGTGTTGTAGGCACGTGCCAAACGGGTAATAGAGTCGAGCAGGATAACCACATCTTTTTTGTGCTCAACCAAGCGCTTGGCTTTCTCGATCACCATCTCAGCGACTTGCACATGGCGTGTGGCTGGCTCATCAAAGGTACTGGAGACCACTTCGCCGCGCACCATGCGCTCCATTTCGGTGACTTCCTCAGGTCGCTCGTCGATCAGCAAGACAATCACATAACAATCGGGGTGATTGGCGGTAATGCTAGTGGCGAGATTTTGCAGGATCATCGTCTTACCAGCTTTGGGCGGCGAGACAATCAGGCCACGCTGGCCCTTTCCGAAAGGAGAGACGACATCGATAACTCGAGCGGTGAGGTCTTCTGTACTGCCGTTGCCCTGCTCCATCGTCAAACGCTCGGTGGCGTGCAAAGGCGTGAGGTTTTCGAACAAGACCTTGTTCTTGGCTTGTTCGGGTGGCCCAAAGTTGATCTCGTCGACTTTCAGCAGTGCAAAATAGCGCTCGCCTTCTTTTGGGGGGCGTATCTTACCTTCGATGGTATCGCCCGTGCGCAGATTAAAGCGCCTGATTTGGCTCGGCGAGACGTAAATGTCATCCGGTCCGGCCAAATACGACGAGTCGGCAGATCGTAAGAATCCGAACCCATCTTGCAATATCTCGAGCACGCCGCCACCGAATATATCCTCGCCCTTTTTGGCCTTGGCCTTGAGAATCGAGAAGATAATGTCCTGCTTGCGAGATCGAGCGATGTTCTCAATGCCAGAGGATTGAGCGAGCTCGATCAGCTCGGAGGGTGACTTCTTTTTGAGATCACTGAGGTTCATAGATGGCGTGTTCGGATCCGGTTTAGAATCTCGGTTCGCACTTTTTTCCTGGCTGTTCGCCTGGTTTTTTGAAGGGTTTCTTCTGGCCACTTGGAGATATTTTTTTTGATGAAAAAAGAAAAGTGTTGTCGGCGGACGCCGCAACGTGTTTTTGGGAAGCTTAGATACTTAAGAAGGCTGGCTGGGCAGAAAAGGCCCGAAACTGAACGAACTTTAGCACTAAATTTCCGATTCGTCTAGTGTAGCGGGCCTAAACACAAATTAAAAAATTGCGAGCTAAGCGGGCAGACACTTCATGAGGTGAGCGGTCCAATCAATCACGTCTCTAAGACGGTCGAGAGCTCACTGGAACTAGTCAAAACAACCGCAAGAACCGCGCCGATTGCTGCGGTTCAGTGCGAAGATCAGAAGATCTCAGAGGTTTTCGTTGATGAATGCTTCGAGCTGAGACTTAGATATGGCCCCAACCTTAGTGTCGGCGACTTCGCCATTTTTAAA
>JBMYWE010000296.1:0-1714 GCA_049607125.1 Granulosicoccaceae bacterium
ACCTTCAGTGACGATATCAAACGACCTCTGCCGAGACGTACCAGTATTGTAGTGACGCGAGATCGGTCATGGCAATTTGAAGGGGTGGAGGTAGCGCACAGTTTAAACGAGGCCTACGATCTGGCTGATAGCTTGCTCCCCCACGTGGATGAGCACTATGTTATTGGTGGGGCTCAGTTGTGTCGCGAAGCTATATCCACGACCGAGCGAATTTATCTGACTGTGGTTGAATCTCAGTTCGATGGTGACACTTGGTTTGATAGTTTTGTTTTTTCCGATTGGCGGGTCAGTGAGCGACGGGTGCTAGAAGCGAGCGAAGATCGCTCCTTCGATGTAGTGTTTTATGTGCTAGACCGACCTGTCAACACAGGGCCAACCATTATTAATTCGGAGGAGAGTTAAAATGAAAGTAGCTTTTATCGGCTTGGGGGTGATGGGTTACCCTATGGCTGGTCATCTCGCGGCAGCTGAGCACGATGTTTGTGTTTATAATCGGAGCCAAGAGAAAGCACAAGCCTGGCTTGCTCAACATAACGGGCGTGTTGCTCCAACTCCAGCAGAGGCTGCGCTGGGTGCTGAGATGGTATTTGTCTGTGTCGGAAACGATGATGATCTGCGCGGGGTTGTGCTCGGTGAGTCGGGGGTGTTTGCCGGTATGTCAGCGGGTGCCTTGCTTGTGGATCATACGACAGCCTCAGCTGACGTGGCGCGCGAGCTATCGGGGCTGGCTGCAGAGCGCGGTCTTGGTTTTTTGGATGCGCCTGTGTCTGGTGGCCAGGCCGGGGCTGAAAACGGCGTGCTTACTGTTATGGTTGGAGGTGAGGGGCCATTATTTTCCAAGGCAGAGCCTGTGATCAATGCCTTTGCGCAACGGGTACGTTTGATGGGGCCTGTAGGCTCGGGTCAGTTGACTAAAATGGTCAATCAGATATGTATTGCTGGCTTGTTGCAAGGGCTATCCGAAGGAGTTCATTTTGCAAGCCAGGCTGGTCTCGATAGTGAGGCAGTATTTGATGTGATCAGCAAGGGTGCTGCGCAGAGCTGGCAGATGGAAAACCGCGCCAATACCATGATTGAAGGTGAGTATGATTTTGGCTTTGCGGTTGATTGGATGCGCAAAGACTTGGGAATTGTTCTCGATGAGGCAAGGCGTAACGGCTCGCAGCTCCCTGTTACTGCTGTGGTGGATAGTTTTTACAGCGATGTTCAGCGGCTTGGCGGTGGGCGTTGGGACACATCTAGCTTGTTGGCGCGACTGCAGGTGCCTGACGGCGACTAGTGCTAGCTAGCATTTGCTCTGTGAAGGCGCTGTGCATTTTTACTTGCGCGGTTGGCCTGAATAAATTTTGCGCAATGAGTGGCGTCCAGTGGCTTACTGAACAAGTACCCTTGGGCCGCCTTGCAGTTGCGTGAATGCAGATAATCTAAGGTCGACTGTGTTTCTACACCTTCGGCAATAACCTCTAGGCCTAGTTGTTGGGCAATGGCCAAGATGGCGTCGGCTACGGCTGTTGAGTGTTTGTCCTTAGAGCAGATGTCCGCAGTGAAATCCTTGTCTATTTTGAGCGCATCTAGTGAAAATTCACTCAGATGCTTTAGCGATGAGTAGCCGGTGCCAAAGTCGTCTATTGTCAGCTTGATGCCAAGCTCTCTAAGTTCTTTTAGTGTTATGGCCGTTTCAACAGGGTCCCGTGCGATCACGCCTTCAGTTATT
>JBMYWE010000296.1:1724-3778 GCA_049607125.1 Granulosicoccaceae bacterium
TAGCTGCTCAAGAGTCTTTGCAGGCTATTGACAATGTGGTCACGGCGAAACTGCAATCCGGAAAAATTCATCGCAAGGCGAAAATCATTGAGCCCAATTTCTTGCCATTGCTGTAACTGACGGCAACCTAGTTCCATCAGCATGTCGCCTAGAGGGACGATCAGTCCCGACTCTTCTGCCGCTGGTATAAATACGTCTGGGGTGATGGTGCCTAATTCACTGTGATTCCAGCGCGCCAATGACTCAACTGCCACAACCTGGTTGCTTTGTAAGTCAATCTGCGGTTGGTACTCTAGATGTAGGTCGCCGTTTTCTATGGCTACTCGTAGTTGGGACTCAAGTGTCAGTCGACGATGGGTCTTTTCGTTCATCGTCGCGCTGAAAAACTGGTAGTTGTTTCTGCCCTGGTTCTTTGCGTGATACATGGCTACATCGGCATGCTTGAGCAAAGTGTCTACATCGTCCCCATCATTTGGGTAGATGCTTATACCAATCGATGGCGTGACAGTGAGTTCGTGTTGCGCCAGTTGCACGGGCTTGGCCAACGAGTCCAGTAAACGTTGCGCGAGTACTTTTATGTCTGAGGTGGAGTCGAGGTTGCCAGCGACTATCGTGAACTCGTCGCCACCAAGGCGGGCCACACTTTCTGGAGAGAGGGATAGCATCAAATCGGAGGCTCTGATGCACCGACGCAGACGTTCCGCCACTTCAACCAACAGCTCGTCTCCTACGTTGTGCCCCAGTGTGTCGTTGATGCGTTTGAAGCGATCGAGGTCGATAAATAGCACACAGACATGTTTGCCATTGTGTCGCGCGGTTTCGATGGCTGCTTCAAAGTTTTGCTTAAAAAAACTGCGATTGGGCAGGCCAGTCAAACCGTCGTGGTACGCCAACTCTCGCATGGTGTTTTCTGCGGCTTTATAGAGCGTGATATCTCGAATCATCACCTGCAGCCCGCCTTCAGTCGCATGTCGACTGGAAACCTCGAAGGACCTATCCTGCCACGAGATCTCTTTGACAGAAATTTGCCTTCGATTGCAGCCATTTAAAATTGAAAGCAAGAGTGCGGAGAAGGGTTCGGGTAGGGTGTCTTTGACTTTTAAACCGATACTCGAGCGTGAGAACAGCTCTTGGCAAGCTCCCTGGCCGGGGTGTGCGTCAATTATCTGACCTTTCGCGCCGATCCAGAGCAGCGCATCGGGCTCAAGAGCAAGCAGTCGCTGATCTTTGCATTGCAATGATTGTCTAGACGAGTCCATGCAGCTCTCTGTATTGACGATTAACGGCGCTAACGCAGCCGCCTCGCTAAAAAGGCGGTAGATAGCTATATGTGGCGGCTGGAGCTCCCAATTCTGGATTTAGTTTGCCGTCACGCATGCGAATTGTCATAGGCGCAAGTGATCAATTTGTTTACGCTGTGTTTCGTCTTCTGTACAGATTGAAAACTCGGGTGCTTCGCTCGGTGTTAAATTACGGTAGAATGCACGACAGATTTTTATGCTAACCGTCGGATTCGAGTCAAATTTTATGTCTTTCTCTCCTTCTCGTGAGGCGTGTTTTTTAGTACTACATCGACTGTACTTGTTGTCGGACCGTCAGGCGGATGCGGCTGTAGAGTTTTTTCAGGATTCCACGGAGCGCTCGTTGTCCGCTGATGGCTTTCAAGCGGCCATTTCTTGGTTGCGGTCCCAACAATTATTGCGACTAAAGCAAGGTTTAGGGGTGATGTGTTTAACTCCGCTTGGGCTGGCCACAGTGCAACGAGCGTTGGCGAGTCCTGACATTTCCTCAGGAGTCTTTCCCGCTCTGTCGGGTTTTTACGGCATCGGGGATGCCAGTCCTATAGGGCTTTGCCACTCCACATTGCAGGTGTGGCTCGATCAACTGGGTGAATGCGCAGTTGCACTGGGAGCAGATAAACCAGCGGAGCATTGCCTTGACGCTACGCTCGATGAGCTGGAGGAACGTGTGATGCGCTCTGGAATCGACTCTCAAACCCTGCGCTTTAGTCTACAAGAGCTAAGATCAGGTCTTTAATGCGTTTGTTGTATAAA
>JBMYWE010000297.1:0-3757 GCA_049607125.1 Granulosicoccaceae bacterium
TGTACTTGCCGCCCTTGGCTTTGCAGTTCTGGTATTCGCCGTCTACTACTTCCATCATCAGCTGTTTGAGCTTGCCGTGTTGGTCTTGGGCGAGCAGTGGATCCCAGTAGGAGCCCCAGATAACTTTCAGCACATTCCAACCGGCGCCGCGGAATACACCCTCGAGCTCTTGGATAATTTTGCCGTTGCCGCGGACGGGGCCATCCAGTCGCTGCAGGTTACAATTGATCACAAAGTTGAGGTTGCCGAGCTTCTCGCGACCGGCGAGTGCGATTGCGCCGAGAGATTCTGGCTCGTCTGTCTCGCCATCACCTAAGAACGCCCACACCTGACGATTATCGGTCTTGGCCATGCCCCGGTGTTGTAGGTACTTTAAGAAACGGGCCTGATAGATAGCGCAGATTGGCCCGAGACCCATGGATACCGTGGGAAACTGCCAGAAGTCGGGCATCAGCCAGGGGTGAGGATAAGAGGACAATCCCTTGCCGTCGGCTTCGCGTCTAAAGTTGTCGAGTTGCTCTTCGGTGAGTCGACCTTCGAGAAAAGCGCGAGAATAGACACCCGGCGCGCTGTGGCCCTGAACAAAAACCAAGTCTCCGCCATGTTCTGCTGTAGGCGCATGAAAAAAGTGATTAAAGCCCACATCATAAAGGGTGGCAGACGAGGCGAAGCTGGCGATATGGCCGCCCAGACTGGAGTCCCGCTGGTTGGCGCGCTGCACCATGGCCGTGGCGTTCCAGCGAATCATGGAGCGCAGTTGGTGCTCTAGGTCGGAGTCACCCGGGATGGCTACCTGCCGCTCAGGCGGGATGGTATTGATATAGGCCGTGGTGGCCGAGTAGGGCAAGTTGGCTCCCGCTCTGCGCGACTGATCGATCATGCGCTCGAGCAAAAAGTGGGCACGCTCTAAGCCTTCATGTTCAATGACAGCTTCTAGCGCTTCTTGCCATTCGCGCGTCTCGGTTGGGTCCAAGTCCGGGGTGCTAGACATCGTGTCTTCTCCATCTCTTAGGTTCTGCGGCGCGATTGCACGCACCGCTAAATTTTAATTCAAACCGGCTCTTCGGCCGTCGGCGTCCATTATCCGAGCTAGGCTGTACCGATATAAGCCACAATTTAGTGGCTGCTTTCCCATACAGATCGTTTCAAACGAAATGATTGCAGCGCAAATTAATTTCGCACATCAGACTTGATACGCAAATACAGCGCCGCTTTCGTGCAGCTTCCGTGCAGGCACGAAACTTGTCACCCGTTTCTGTCAACATCAAACAGCGGGCGAAGGCAGTTAAAAGTCTTAGCAGGTGTTGCAAATCTGCCAATAGGGTATGATTCGCCGCTGAATTTTCTTTTGTCATTCAAACAGATACCCATCGCCGATGCTGCATTATATTTCCAAGTACCAGCTTACAACGAATCCGCGCTCAGACATACTCTCTGGACTGACGGTCGCCATAGCCCTCGTGCCCGAAGCGGTGGCGTTTGCCTTTGTGGCAAGCGTTGAGCCCTTGGTGGGGTTGTACGCTGCCTTCATCATTTGTCTGCTCACATCCTTGCTCGGCGGTCGTCCCGGTATGATTTCGGGCGCCACAGGCGCTCTGGCGGTGGTGATAACCTCGCTGGTCGTCACTCACGGCGTGGAATACCTATTTGCTACGGTGGTGCTGATGGGCATCATCCAGATCATAGTGGGCGCATTGCGCATGGGTAAATTCATCCGCTTGGTGCCACACCCCGTGATGCTGGGTTTTGTCAACGGTTTGGCCATCGTTATCTTTTTGGCCCAGCGCGGGCAGTTTATGGAAAACGGTGAGTGGCTGAGTGGCTCGGCGCTCTACCTGATGTTGGCGCTCACTGGCTTGACGCTCGCCATGATCTTCTTTCTACCCGTCCTGTTGCCAGCGGTGACGCGTATCGTGCCAGCACCCCTGATTGCCATTGTCACAACCTCGCTGATCGTTATAGGTCTTAATCTCGACACCCGCGTTGTTGCCGATATGGCCTCGGTAAAAGGCGGGCTGCCAGAATTTCATATTCCAGCAGTGCCGTTCGACTCTGAAACCCTGTGGATCGTGCTACCGTACGCCGCCATTCTTGCCGCCATCGGTTTGATTGAATCCTTGCTTACTCTCAATCTGATCGATGAGATGACCGACACCCGCGGCCAAACTTCTCGGGAATGTGTGGGTCAGGGAACTGCCAATATTGTCACTGGCTTTTTTGGTGGCATGGGGGGTTGCGCGATGATTGGCCAGTCGATGATAAACATCAACTCCGGCGGCCGTGGTCGTCTGTCTGGACTCGCAGCAGCGTTGTTTTTGATCTTGTTTATCCTTGTCGGCTCACCACTGATCGAAGCCATCCCGCTGGCGGCCCTGGTGGGCCTGATGTTTTTCGTGGTGATCAAGACTTTTGCTTGGGCCTCGCTCAAAGCGCTCAAGCAAGTGCCTAAAGAAGATTACTTCGTGATGGTCTTGGTGACGGTGACCACCGTCTTGACCGATCTGGCCATCGCCGTCTTGGTGGGTGTTATAGCCTCGGCATTGGTGTTTGCTTGGAAGTCGGCACACAACATTTGGGCGGATGATTCTCTCTCTCAGGATGGCAGCCGCGTCTATCGTCTGCACGGCCCCTTGTTTTTTGGTTCGGTTGCCACCTTTCGCGATCTCTTTGATCCCAAGAACGACCCCGAAGATGTCGTGTTGGATTTCGGCAATTGCCGGGTTTGGGATCACTCGGCGCTGGAGG
The DNA here is from genome assembly GCA_049607125.1 of Granulosicoccaceae bacterium. Classification (GTDB taxonomy): domain Bacteria; phylum Pseudomonadota; class Gammaproteobacteria; order CALCKW01; family CALCKW01; genus CALCKW01. Next base: position 2,746 of record JBMYWE010000297.1, read on the forward strand.
CAATCGACGCACTAGCCACGCGCTATCAAGAGCTTGGCAAACGGCTGCATATCACGCACCTGAGCTCTGATTGCATTCTGCTACTCAAAAACGCCGGCTCCATGGTGGAGGTCAATAGCGTGGAAGACCCGCACTACCGTGTCGTGGTGGATTACGAGCGCGAGATCGGCGGTCAGGCCTAGTGAAAAATAAGCTCGAGCTGCTTGGTTTAGTCACTGTTCTGTGGGCTTTGTCGATGACCCAAGCAGCCAGCGCTGCACAGGACTGGTTTCAATCCACGCAGCCAGTGCTGCCGGTGATCAGCCTGCGCCAGCTCGAATCCGCCGGTAAGAATTTTGAACCAAACGACTATCGCGGCGAACTTCGCTACGTTGAAGTTTCGGCCAGTGTCGTGAAGCTCAACGCCTTTGGCCAGCAGCTAAAAGACTTACCCGTGTACCTACCGGATCGCTGGACCAACACAGAAAAGGTTGAAATGCTCGGTGAAGAACAGCTCTATCGTTTGCTGTTCGCCGATGCCGGCCGCCCCGTGTTGTATATCCATGGTTACAACGAAGGCTTCGATAAGTCCGTCAAACGGGCGCTGCAACTGCGCCAACAGCTTGAGCTCGAAGGGCGACTAATCTTGCTCAGCTGGCCCTCTGATGGCAATTTCATCAACTACACCCGCGATGAAGCCGACCTCTATTGGAGTGTGCCCTACATCCGGCGGGCTATCGAGTCATTGGCAGCGGAGTATGGCAAGGGGGGCTTTGATTTGATCGCCCATAGCTTGGGGGGGCGCGGCTTGTCGCTGGCCATCGCGCAACTCTATGACACGCGGCCCGACTTGCGCCCAATTGCAGGGCAGACAATCTTGGTGGCGCCCGACATGGATGCTCAAGTATTTGTCGATCAGCAGCACAAAATCACTGGTAACACGACTCGACTGAGCCTGTTCAGTTCTGGGCTAGACGAGCCTCTGGCGATCTCGGCGGCCTTACACGGCTACCCGAGGCTGGGCCAAAGCGGC
>JBMYWE010000298.1:0-3748 GCA_049607125.1 Granulosicoccaceae bacterium
AATCGTGGTGGTGCTGAGGGACTTTTGCAAGCGCGCGATCTCGATACGCATCTGCACCCGTAGTGCTGCGTCCAAATTGGACAGCGGCTCGTCGAACAAAAACACGCGCGGGTCGCGCACGATAGCGCGGCCAATGGCCACACGCTGACGCTGGCCGCCGGAGAGTTGCCCAGGCTTTCTGTCGAGCAGTTTGTCTAGCTGCAGTTTCTCGGCCGCCGCGCGAATGCGCTGGTCGATTTGCTCAGCGGTCATACCGTCTATTTTCAGGCCGAAGGCCATGTTTTTGTAGACGCTCATGTGCGGATAGAGCGCATAGGACTGAAACACCATCGCGATACCGCGCTCGCGAGGCGAGAGCTTGTTGACCACCTCGCCACCTATTTGCAGCTCGCCTCCATCTATGCTCTCCAGACCTGATATCACCCGCAGCAAGGTGGACTTGCCGCAGCCCGAAGGCCCCACAAAAACCACAAACTCGCCGTCTTTCACGTCCAGATCAATACCGTGTAAAACTTCAATTTTGCCGAACTCTTTGCGCACGCCGCGCAAGGTTAAAGCCGCCATGGGGGCCTCCTATTTTACAGCGCCCGAGGTCAAGCCTCGGATCAGTTGTCTGGAAAAAACTAAATACAACACCAACACCGGCACCACCGCCAGGCTGAGCGAAGCCAAAACCGAATTCCAATCGGTGGTGTATTGGCCAATAAACTGCTGCACACCGAGGGTGAGTGTTTTGGTTTCCTCGCCCGGTGCGAGAATCAGTGGAAACCACAAGTCGTTCCAGATGGGGATCATGGTGAACACCGCCACCGTTGCAATGGCGGGCTTGGTCAGTGGTAAAATAATATGAAAGAAAATACTGTACTCGCTGACATCATCACAGCGCGCCGCTTCTTTGAGCTCGTTGGGAATCTGCGCCATGTATTCACTGAGAATAAAAATGGCCAATGGCAGGCCTTGGGCAATGTAAACCAGTATGAGCGCGGTCAGGGTATTGACCAAATTTAGAGAGACCATCAGCTCCAAAATGCTGACGGTGCCCAGACGAATGGGCACCATGATGCCAATGGCCATAAACAAGGTGAGTAGCTGACGCCCTTTGAATTTGTATTCGCTCAAGGCCCAGGCCACCATTGCCCCGAACAGTAAGACAAAAAATAGCGACACCAATGTGACAATCAGGCTGTTGCCAAAAAACAGCACAAAGTCAGACTTGGCAAAAACCTTTTCAAAGCCTATGGTGCTGAAGGTCTTTTCGGTGGGCAAGGCCATAGGGTCGCGAAAGATACCCTTGCGACTTTTAAAAGCGTTGATCAAGATCATAATGATCGGGAACAAGGCAATCGCGGTGTAGACGATCAGTACGAGGTGCACCAGCGCGGTGTTGATTGTGCGTTTGGCTGTCGAAGACATGGGGCAACCCTCAGAGCTGATAGCGGTGCAAACGACGCTGCACCACCCAGAAATAAACCATCACCCCGGCGAGGATGACCAGAAACATCAAGGTGGCTACTGTGCTGCCCAGGGTGGCACTGCCCAAGCTCGACTGAAACCCGAAAAACGTCCGGTAGAAAAAGCTCCCGAGAATATCGGTTGAGAAATTTGGACCAGCCAGCGCGCCTTTAACGGCGTATATCAAATCAAAGGCGTTGAAGTTACCGATAAAGGTAAGAATGGTCACCAATCCCAAAGTGGGCAGAATAAGCGGCAGTTTTATCTGCCAGAACACTCGCATCGGCGATGCTCCGTCCACGTAGGCGGCGTCGAGTAGCTCCTCGGGGATAGCCAACAAAGAGGCGTAGATCAGCATCATCGGGATGCCGACAAACTGCCAGACAGAAATGAGTGCCAAGGTGAGCAAAGCACTGGATTCCTTTCCCAGCCAGGCGTCGAAGTAGTCCACCATGCCAACTTTGTCGAGCAGGGTTTCGCTCACGCCCCACAGCGGGCTGAGGATCAACTGCCAGATAAAACCAATAATAACCACCGACAGGAGCGTGGGCATAAAAATAAGGGTGCGGTAACTGCGGGCGCCGCGCAGGTCTTTGAGGCTCAGCAGCGCTGCCAGCATTAAACCAATGGGGTTTTGCACCAACACGTGAACCATAAAAAATTTAAAGTTATTCCACAGCGCGTTCCAGAATCCCGCGGAGATCTCGGGATCAAAAAGCACCAGCCGGTAGTTGTCGAGGCCGCTAAACCAGCGGTTGCCCGCGTTGTCTTGATCGTAAAAACTGAGGATCAAGGTATCCAACAAAGGCCACGCGCTAAAGAGTGTGTAGATGCAAAATCCCGGCAGAATAAACACCAGAATATGCCAGGGAAAACGTCCCGCTGTGACCATGCTGCGCACCTCTGACGGTTGTTGTTGGGCACCCAAAGGCACTCTGCAATGAGTTTGCAGAGCCCTGTTATGGAGCGAAGTGAAAATTTACTTGGCGAACACGGTCTGTATTTTCGCCGCCGCGTCTGCCGCGCTGGCCGTGCCATTGATCACGCTTTGCGCGGCGTTCCAGAAAGTGGTTTCCAAATCGTCGCGGCCGCGATTGAGTATTTGCGCGTTCACGCGAATGGTGGATTCACACTGGGCACGCCAGCTGATCATCTCGGCGGCAACCGGGTCATCAATTTTGATCTCATGGTTTGAGAGTGAGAAGAATCCGGTTACTTTGTTGGTGAACAGCTCAGCAAACTCTTTTGACGCCAACCAGTTGAGAAACACTTCGGCGTCCGCACGGTTTTTAGAGGCTGGGTTAATGCCCATGCCAATATCGGTGTGGTCGCTGATATAGCATTGCTCTCCAGCGTTTTGTACCGGCGGCTTAAAAGCCCCCATTTTGAAATCAGCGTTGGCGTTGAAATAGGCGATATCCCAGCTACCCGCTGGGTAAATGGCAGCACGACCCAGGGCAAACAGATTTTGCGAATCGCTGTAAGTCTGCGCCTCGTACCCGCGACTCAAATAAGGCCCCCACTTAGCCATCTGCTCGAGCGGTGCAACAAAGGCCGCGTCAGTGAATTTGGCTGTCCCCTCGATCAGCGCCTTGCGGCCCTCTTCGCCTTTCCAATAGTTGGGGCCAATACCGGTGTAGACAATTTGGTGTGTCTCCCAGCCGTCGTTGGTGCCCAGTGCCATGGGGGTGTAGCGGCTCTCACTTTTGATTTTGTCCATTGTGGCAAACAGCTCGGCCTCCGTCTGCGGCACGCTCAGCCCCAACTCGTCGAATATCTCGGTATTGTAAAAATACCCGTGAATCACCGAGGCCATGGGCATGCAAAAGCTGGCACTGGCGTCATCGGTTTGCCAGGCGCCTTTAGCTACATCGGAGAAAGATCCCATGCCTTCGAGGTCTTTGATGTCGGCTAGGTGGCCCTTGTTAAACAGCTCGAGTGAGACATCAAACGGTCGGCAGGTGATGAGGTCACCCGCCGTACCGCCGGCCAGCCGAGTATTGAGACTGGCGTTGTACTCGGTAGGGGATGTCGGAGCAAAGTTGACCTCAACCTCGGGGTGAGCCTTATTAAAAGCGGGGATGACTTCTTGTTCCCACAGGTCTTTGTCGTCCACTCGCCAGCTTTCAATCGTGATTGCTCCGGCACTGACTGCCTGGGTGCCCATTGCCGCCAGCAACGCCAGAGCAGTTAGAGAAATTTAACCAGTTAAACCCGAAAAAGTAATCGCGCTATTATGGCTCTGCTTCCTTGCTAGGACACTTTGCCGGGAAGCAAATATCAAATATAACCCCTT
>JBMYWE010000299.1:0-3742 GCA_049607125.1 Granulosicoccaceae bacterium
AAACCGGAGCACAGGTCTTTAAACGCGGGCTCGGGCACAGTGCCGCACTTTTGCGCCACTGCCACGGAGGAAGTGAGGCCCAAGGCCAGCAAGAGAACGGATTGTAGGGGTTTTAAACGCATGATCAACCTATTAGTTTGGCGGCGAATGCACAACAAAGAGCAAGAATAGATTTAGTGCGAGCAAGAATGAGACCGCCATAGCAAACAAGATCGGGTCGGCGTGTAGGCCGACCCGGGGCTAGCTATGACAGACTTGCCAAAGCCGTTTAATCATTGGTAGACGAGCAGGACATATTGCCCTAGCTTCCCGTTTTCTTTTTTGGCTTTTTTGAGGAGCTTGTAGAACGGCTCTTGTCGGCCGAGCTAGAGCTCTTTTTGCTCTTGGTGCTCGCTTTTGATTTAGTTGTGGTTTTTTTGGGCTTGCCTTCGGCTTTGGTCACACCTTTGCTCAAAGACAGGTCACGGCGGTTTTTCTTCAGCAACTTTTCCCCGATCCCCTTCACGTTCATGAGATCGTCGAGCGATTTAAACGAGCCGTTTTTCTTTCGATAGGCCACAATAGCCGACGCTTTCTTAGGGCCTATTCCCTGAAGATTCTCGACCATGGCAGCCGCATCGGCCTTATTGATATTCACCATCGCCGCGTGCGCCATAGGGGCAATCAGCACCCAGAGTGTCAGAAGGAAAGTCTGCAATAGTTTTCTATTCATGTGTCTTTTTCTCGTTGTTAGGGGAGATAGAGCATGCCGCGATGCAAGATGCCAAAAGTGTGAACCAGCGCACAATATAGCTCTGACGGATCTGTTGTTCATGTGGCCAAACGGAAAGTGTGCCTGAACTGCAAGAAGCTCTAGACGATCGAATCGTCAAGCGGCCAAATACCGCTAGAGGGCAGCGCGTCCAGCTGTTCAAGCACACTGACGCCACGGTGAGGCAAATGCAGTTCAGGGTACAGTTCAGCCAGAGGGGCCAGCACAAACACTCGTTCGTGCAGGTAGGGATGCGGCACGGTTAAACGCTCATCGTCGATCTGGAGCTGGGCAAACAGTGCGATATCCAAGTCCAGTGTTCTCGCCCCCCAGCGCTGCTCTCGCCGGCGATGGTGCGCGCGCTCAATAGCCTGCAGTTCATCGAGCAATTGGTGCGGAGTCAGCTGGGTCGATACATGAGCGACGGCGTTGACGTAATCGGGCTGGACGGGTCCAATGGGTGTGCTGCCATAGAGGGAAGACCGACGGACAAGCCGACTTTGAGGTAAGTCATCCAGCTCTTCGAAAGCGCGCAACAACTGTTGCACGGGCTGATCCAGATTGGCGCCAAGAGCGATGATGACATGATGATCAGGTAGACAATGCATGAGGGTCAATCTCGCTGCGCGAGCACCAGTGGCCCTAGTTCTGTGGCTGATCTCTACGCGGCCCGCGACGGCGCCTGCCACCGCGCTTGCGAGGGGCTCGTCGCGTTTCCGCATTCTTTTGCCGAGCCATCGCCATCTGCTCTGCGACCTCAGGCGACTCTTGAATCTCGGTCCACCAATCGGCTGTGTCTTGCAAAGGCTCGCCGGCTTTCGCTCGTAGTACCAACAGGTCGTAACCTGCTCTAAACCGCGGATGCTCGAGGCTTTTTAGGGCGCGCTTGCCGGTGTACTGCTCAAGCCTCGGCTGCATGGTCCAGATTTCACGGGCCGGCACAGAAAAACGTTTGGGTAAGGCTGTCTGACGCACTTGTTGAGCTAGGATTTCGTCAGCAGCCGCATGTATGGCCGGCACGGGGGGCAAGTTTTCCTGGACGCCAATTTCAGCCGCACGCTGTTGAATATCGGGCCACAACAACGCTGCATACAAAAATGCCGGTGTGATAGGTTTGTTTTGAGCGACCCGTAAGTCGGTGTTTTTAAGCGCTAAGGCCGTGAGTTCAGATGCCAGCGGATCAGCTGATTTCAACCGGGTATCGAGCGACAAGAACAAATAACGCAGCAGATCGTAGCGCCGCAGTTCTTCCATGCTCCGAACCGCATGGCCACCCTGAAATAACTTCAATACTTCTTCAAAAAGACGCGCGGCGGGGATTTGCTCCAACCACTCACCTACTCGCGCCAAGGGCTCTGCCGTAGCCGGGTCGATTTCGAAGTCGAGCTTTGCGGCAAAACGAACAGCGCGAAGCGCCCGAACCGCATCCTCTCGATAGCGAGTCTCGGGATCCCCCAAAAGACGTATCACTCGGTCATTGAGGTCTGGCATACCGCCGACGTAGTCGACAATAGAAAAATCTTCGATATTGTAGTAAAGCGCATTGATGGTGAAGTCGCGGCGCAAGACGTCTTCTTCAAGCGTACCGTAGACGTTATCTCTCAGTATTCGCCCCTGCTCGTCGGTATGTGCGTCGCGCTTACCTGCCTCGGAGTGACCGCCACGGAAGGTCGCGACTTCAATAATCTCGCGACCAAAAACGATATGGGCCAAGCGGAAGCGTCGGCCGATCAAGCGGCAATTGCGGAAGCTCTCTTTAATCTCTTCTGGGCTGGCATTGGTCGCCACATCAAAGTCTTTGGGTGACTGACCTAGCACGATGTCACGAATGCAACCACCCACCAGATAGGCCTCGTAACCATTATCACGCAGCCGATACAGCACCTTAAGCGCGTTTTTGCTCACAGACTTGCGGGACATAGGATGATCCGGGCGAGGGATCACAACTGGCTCAACGACGTCTTTAGGATCAGCGTTGGAACCGCCAAAGAATCTCTGGATTATTCGGTTCAGCACGTGGGGGCATCTATTTGTGTGAATGAATCAACGTCGTGAAACACGACGGAAGTTAGTATCTGGAGTCTATCAGATTTCTGCCACAGACGAGCACCGCAGGCTCTGACAGTGAAAAGCCGTGGTCGCTGAGTGACCACGGCTGCAAAGGCATTACAGCGCTTCTGGCCCTTCTTCGCCTGTGCGAATACGAATGACGCGATCGAGAGATTCCACGAAAATTTTACCGTCGCCAATCTTACCGGTCTGGGCCGCCTTTAAAATGGCCTCAATACAGACATCGACGATGTCATCAGAAACGGCTATTTCCAGCTTAACCTTGGGCAAGAAGTCCACCACGTACTCAGCACCACGATAGAGTTCGGTGTGCCCTTTTTGCCGCCCAAAACCCTTGACCTCAATGACGGTCATGCCCTTCACCCCCACCTTGGAGAGCTCTTCTCGAACATCTTCGAGTTTAAAAGGTTTGATGATCGCAGTTATGCGTTGCATTTTATGCTCCTGTACCGCCCATCACCGGGGCGTAGCGTTTATCTTGTGGATGCTTAAATCGGCACCCTCGTATTCTTCTTCGTCACTAAGACGCAACCCCATCACGGCCTTGATCAGACCATAGACCAAAAGACCAGCACCGAAAGCGTAGACCGCCCCTACCACCGTGCCAATCACTTGAGCCATCAAGCTAACACCACCCAGACCGCCTAGCGCCTCGGCGCCAAAAATACCGGCGGCGATGCCTCCCCAGGCACCACAGAGGCCATGCAGTGGCCAAACCCCAAGCACGTCATCTACTTTGAGGCGATTTTGCGTGGCAGTAAAGGCCCAAACAAAGAGTGCGCCAGCTACTGCACCGACAAACAGCGAAGCCACCGGGTGCATGACATCGGAACCCGCACACACGGCCACCAACCCGGCCAAAGGGCCATTATGCAAAAAGCCCGGATCATTGCGGCCGACGATCAACGCTGCCATCAAGCC
>JBMYWE010000300.1:0-3721 GCA_049607125.1 Granulosicoccaceae bacterium
CTCGACTTTGGTATTGGGTAGCTCTACAAAAACCACCGTGACGCCATGATCGGGCAGCGCCTGCGCTTCGCTGACAGTAGCGCCCAAGCCATCACGGTAAGTGGCGGTCGCCTTTTCAAGGTCGGGGACAACTATCGCAACGTGGTTTAATCGGCCGATCATCTGCTTTTCCTCTTGTGCTTCGAATCACTTATTTTATCCGGTTTCACGTGTTGCTTCATGATTGATTACGATGCGTATTGGGACTTATGGCAGGCTTCTCAACGTGTCTTGCCACGGCTGCTCCGTTGGCAGGGTTAGCTTGCTTTTGCGTTGCAAGGGGATACCTATTTCACACATGTGTCCCTTTCTTTCACTGCTGACTTGGGTCGCGAGTTTTAGTTGTTCGCACACCGCCAAAAGTGCATGCGCGAAGCTGTGTTGCGGAAGCAAGTGGCGCAGGACTAACTTGCGGCAATTAAGCTCTGCGTGACAGCAGCGAAGCAGAGTATTGATAGCGCTGTAGAGTTGCTCTTCGGCTATCAGGGGTGTGCTGTCGAGACCGGGCTCGGCGATCCAATTGGCATGAAAGCGTTTGCTGGCAATCCATCCTCGGTGCTGCTCGGTGACAAAGAGTCCGTGCAGTTCCTCATGTGGCCTACCATCGTGTAGGCAGACCACTTGAAGAGCTTTGTTAGCGTCTTGAGTCAGTGCGTCGGCAAAGCGCAGGAAGTGATTGCTGTTGTCGCTATAAGTACAGCGGTTTTGCAGGCCCAGCCAACTGCTGGTCAAATTCTCTAGCGCATCATGCGCGGTTAGTATACTGAGTTGCATGGTCGCGTCCCTGTCCTTGGGTTTTGCGACGGTGGGCGTTTGCGCTCGATCCGTGAGTGCAATTGAGCTGGCTCTAAGTGACAGCTCGTTGATGGCGTGATGGGCTGCGCGCCCGACCTTTCTCCACCTTTTGCATTGTTATGGTCGATACGAACGCAATTTTCAATCCAGAACGGTGAATTGTCATCGGACGGGTCAACTGAGGCGTTGCAGTTCCAAGCCCCCAATCACGCCGATGTTGTCGCGCAGCAGCTATGCCCGCAACGAAAAAACGGGTGGGTGTCGTGATGGGGATTGCTTCGCGTGTCGTCAGGTGTTCACCATAGCGATGCAAGGCTCCCACGAGCGAAGCAGAGTATGAGTGTGAGGTAGCCGGTGATGGAGCGGAACGGAATCCGGGTTTGCGCGTTGAGTGTGCCGCAAGTGTCCGAGATTTCGCTCCGCTCCATCAGAGCGCTGGGTGCTATCAAGATGGAGTCGGGATCAATCGGTCTCTTCAAATTCAACGATAATCTGATCAACTTCCAGACTTTGGCCTGCCTCGCAGCGCACCTCTTTGACCACTGCGTCGCGTTCGGCTAGCAGCACGTTTTCCATTTTCATCGCCTCAATGACCGCTAGCTCCTGGCCGGCCTTTACTTGCTCGCCCGCTGTCACCGACAATCGCATCAGTAAGCCGGGCATCGGAGAGAGTAAAAAGCGCGACATATCGGGCGCAACCTTCTCGGGCATCAGCTTTTGCAGCTCTGCCATGCGCGGCGATAGTACCTTGAGCGCGACTACGCGACCACGGTGAGTGAGCCGCCAGTTCATGCCGTCGCGATCCACCTGCACTGCGTGCTCTTGTCCATCGAGTTCGGCGTTGAACAAAAGTTGACCGGGGCGCCAGTTGGTGTTGATGGCATGAATTTCACCATCGACATTTACTTGCCAGCCATTGGCTGCCATGGATACGCCGACTGGTACGTCTTTCTCTTCTAGACCGATAATCTGATAGCGCGTTAGCTCGGGAAATGAGGGGGCGCTGAGTTGGCCGTCGATGGTGAGGTTGTTGTCGTCGCTGATGGCCTGGCAAGCGGCGGCGACACAAGCCATGAGTACGCTATCAGCGATGGGCTCGGCCTTGCTATCGAAACCCTCGGGGAAGTGCTCGTCGATAAAGCCAGTAGTGAGGTCTCCGCTCTGAAATGAGGGGTGACGCATCAATGCTGCCAAAAAGGGAATGTTGTGCTGTACGCCGCGAATGACATAGGCGTCTAGCGCCGATTGCATAGCGGCTGCGGCTTGCTCACGCGTTTCACCGTGAGACACCAACTTGGCGATCATCGGATCGTAGAACATGCTGATCTCGCCGCCCTCAAATACACCTGTATCGACTCGCACGGCCTCGCTCGCGCGCGGTGGCTCATATCGCGTCAAGCGACCGGTGGATGGCATAAAGTTGCGGTCTGGGTCTTCGGCATATACCCGACACTCCATCGACCAACCATTGAGTTGAATGTCTTCCTGTTGGAACGCCAGCTTCTCACCGGCGGCAACGCGAATCATTTGCTCAACTAAGTCCAGCCCCGTGATCATTTCGGTCACAGGATGCTCGACTTGCAAACGGGTGTTCATTTCAAGGAAGTAGAAATTGCGATCCTTGTCGACAATGAGTTCGACCGTACCTGCAGACTGGTAGTCCACTGCTTTGGCCAAAGCGACAGCTTGCTCGCCCATAGCTTTACGAGTGGCTGGGTCGATAAACGGCGAGGGCGCTTCTTCGATAACCTTTTGGTGGCGACGCTGGATAGAGCACTCGCGCTCTTGCAGGTACAAGGTGTTTCCGTGTGAGTCTGCCAAGACTTGAATTTCGATGTGGCGGGGTCGCTCGATGAATTTTTCAACGAAGACGCGGTCGTCGCCAAAGGCCGTGCGCGCTTCAGCTTGTGCGCTGTTGAAGCTATCGATGACGTCGTCGATGGTCCAGGCAACACGCATGCCTTTGCCGCCGCCGCCAGCCGATGCTTTAAGCATCACCGGGCAACCGATTTCGGCGGAGATTTTCAGGGCTTCATCTGCATCGACCAGCGCGGCTGTGTGGCCAGGGATAACGTTCACACCGGCTGATTCAGCGAGCTTTTTAGACTCGATCTTGTCACCCATCACTGATATAGCGTGGTTGCCCGGGCCGATAAACACTACACCCGCGTCGCGTAGAGCATCTGCAAAGGCGGCGTTCTCAGAGAGAAAGCCAAAGCCAGGGTGCACCGCTTGTGCACCGGTCTGTTTGATCGCGTCGATTATTTTGTCGATGCGCAAATAGCTCTCAGCACTGGCGGCGGGGCCGATATTGACCGCTTCATCGGCCATCTGCACGTGCAGTGCCTCGGCGTCGGCGTCTGAGTAGACTGCCACAGTTGCAATACCTAGCTGCTGACAAGTGCGGATGATACGGCAGGCTATTTCGCCACGGTTGGCGATCAGGATTTTGTCGAACAATTTAGTCATTTCTTAGATCGCCTTACAGTGGGATGTTGCCGTGCTTTTTCCACGGATTCTGTAGTTCTTTGGTGGCCAGCATCGCCAAGTCGCGAATGATGCGGCGACGGGTGGAATGCGGCTGAATGACGTCATCGATAAAGCCTTTGGCGCCGGCAACGAAGGGGTTGGCAAACTTCTGCCGATACTCTTCGGTGCGCTGTTCGATTTTTTCGGGGTCGTCTTTGTCTTGTCGAAAGATGATCTCCACTGCGCCTTTGGGGCCCATGACCGCGATCTCAGCAGTAGGCCAAGCGTAGTTGATATCGCCGCGCAGGTGCTTAGAGGCCATTACGTCGTAGGCGCCGCCGTAGGCTTTGCGGGTGATGATGGTGATTTTTGGCACAGTGGCCTCTGCGTAGGCGTACAGCAGTTTGGCGCCGTGTTT
>JBMYWE010000301.1:0-3719 GCA_049607125.1 Granulosicoccaceae bacterium
CAGCGACACCTTTGGCCCGCGCTCCGACTTCAGCGCGGCAATCGACCACGGTCACGCTAGCACCGCCCTTGGCAGCATCGACTGCGGTGTTATAAGCGCTGTCGTTGTTGGTAAAAATCACCACCTGGCGGCCGGGCAAGACACCGTAACGTTGCTGAAAAGTGCGAATGGCGCTGGCCATCATCACCCCGGGCCGGTCGTTGTCGGCAAACACCAAGGGGCGCTCGTAGGCGCCGGTGGCCAACACCACTCGCTTGGCGCGCAACTTCCACAAGCACTGGCGCGGGCCAGAGCTGGTGCCGGGCTTGAGGTGGTCACTCAAATGCTGCGAGGCAATCAAGTAGTTGTAATCGAGATAGTGCGTCAGCGTAGTGCGTGTCAGTAGCTGCACATCTGGCATGGCAGATAGCTCTGCCACTGTCGCATCCACCCACGCTTGAGCCGGCTGTCCGTCAATCTCTGCAGTGTCACAAAGTAGGCTGCCCCCAAACTCGGCCGTTTGCTCGGCCAATATCACCCGGGCCCCACTGCGCCCTGCAGAGAGTGCCGCCGCCAATCCAGCTGGTCCACCACCTACCACCAACACGTCGGGATGATCGTGGCGATGATCATACCAATCGGGGTCTGGCGCCTTGGGTGAAACCCCAAGACCAGCCGCCTTGCGAATCACCTTTTCATAAGTCATCCACAATTTGGCTGGCGCCATAAACGTTTTGTAGTAAAAGCCGGACGGCAGCATACGCGCGAACCAACTATTGACCACATTGACATCGAACTTGAGACTTGGCCAACGATTTTGGCTGTCACACTCGAGGCCTTCGTACAGCTCTTGTAATGTGGCACGGGTATTGGGCTGGGTATAGGGGTCCTTTTCCAGCTGCATCAGCGCGTTGGGCTCTTCTGGCCCGGCCGCCATAAAACCACGCGGGCGGTGGTATTTAAAGCTACGCCCAATCAAATGCACACCATTGGCCAGCAGAGCCGACGCCAAAGTGTCACCCGCGTAGCCCTGATAAGACACGCCATCAAAACGGAAGTTAAGTGGCTTGCTACGATCTAGTCGCCCGCCTTCGGGCAGTCGAAATTCCTGAGTCACTGCTCGCCCTCCACCGCAGGGGGTTTTTCACCGGGCTTGTAAAAAGCTAAAAATTCATCGGTGGCCGTATTGCGCACCGCATTGAACCAGCGCTTGCAGCCATGGTCGTGGGTCCAGCGCTCGTAGTGGATACCTTTGGTGTTTTTGCGAAAAAAGACGTAGTCACCCCATTCTTTTTCGCTGAGCTTTTCGGTCTCCAAAGGCCGCGCAATATGCGCTTCGCCGTGGCAGTGAAACTCACTCTGGTCGCGTGTACCGCACCAGGGGCATTCGAGAATCAACATAGCTATTGTCCCTGAGTACTGGGCTGGGCTTGTTCGATAGGCGCAGACACTTGGCATGCTGGGCTGCGTTTGCGCGCTACGGGGCGTGACTCCGCCACAATAGGGGCGATACACGCGCCGCCGCGAACTGCGGGGTTGGCCATCATCTGGTCGATGATATCTTTTTGTCGCTTGGAAAATCCCGCGAGGGTGAGGTTTTTGTGGGTGAGTTTCATGGTGTTAAGTACCTCAGTGGGCAACGGCGGCAGCCGCGCCCTCGTCTACCAGCGCGCCGGTGTGGAATCGATCGATCGAAAAAGGAGCCGCTATCGGGTGCATCTCACCCTTGGCGATAGAGTGCGCGAACACATGGCCTGAGCCAGGGGTGCACTTAAAACCACCGGTGCCCCAGCCGCAGTTGAAAAACAAATTCTGGACGTCAGTCTTAGAAATAATCGGCGAGCGATCCACCGTCACGTCGACAATGCCACCCCACTGGCGCAACATACGCATACGGGTAAACTGCGGGTAGAGCTCACAAATCGCCTGCAAGGTGTCTTCTATAATGTCGAAGCTACCGCGCTGGCTATAGGAGTTGTAGGCGTCCGAGCTCGCGCCAATCACCAACTCGCCCTTGTCGGATTGGCTAATGTAGGCGTGCACGCCGTTGGACATAATCACGCAATCGACCACGGGCTTAATTGGCTCAGATACCAAGGCTTGCAGCGGGAAAGATTCCAGCGGCAAACGCAGGCCCGCCATCTCGGCCACCACCGAACTGTGCCCGGCCGCCACCACACCCACCTTCTCGCAGGCAATATCGCCGCGACTAGTGCGCACACCCTGCACCGTGCCGTCCTTGATATCAAAACCGGTGACTTCAGTTTCCTGAATTATATCCACCCCCAGCTCGCTGGCGGCGCGGGCGTAGCCCCAGGCCACGGCATCGTGCCGTGCCGTGCCGCCGGCCTTTTGCAACAGCGCGCCCATCACCGGGTAGCGCCCTTCCATCTGCATAAAGGGCACCATGCCTCTCACCTGCTCGGGGGTGAGGAATTCACTGGCAATGTTGTTGTGGTGGATCGCGTTACCGCGGCGCCAGATCTCCTGCATATCGTGCACACTGTGGGCGAGGTGCAGTACCCCGCGCGGCGAGTACATCACGTTGTAGTTGAGCTCTTGACTCAGGCCTTGCCACAGATCCATGGCGTGATCGTAAATCGCCGCTGACTCATCCCAGAGGTAATTAGAGCGCACGATAGTGGTGTTGCGCCCCGTGTTACCACCACCCAACCAACCTTTCTCAATCACCGCCACATCGGTGATACCGCACTCTTTGGCCAGATAATAGGCCGTGGCCAAGCCGTGCCCGCCGCCGCCGACAATCACCACTTTGTAGCGTTTTTTCGGCTCAGGGCTGCGCCAGGCGCGCTGCCAGTTTTGGTGGTAGCTGAGCGAATGTCGCAACAGCGAGAAAATCGAATAACGGCTCATATCAAGGCACTCATCAATAGCCAAGCAGCAGGCGCAAAGTCGCACGGTGGAGGCTGGGTCAATGGGCTGATTGTAAGAAGCGAAGCCATGTGGGTATTGCCCAAAAGCGACGCGCTAAAAGGCTAAACAACCAAGGGCTTGATGTGGGTTTGCACGCCAGCCAAGGCGCCAATATTAATTTCCAAAACTAAGTGTAGCCAGAGCCGGTTAAATATCTTTGTGTAGTAGCGAGAAAGGGATATTTAGTGGGGGCCACCTAGGTCAGCTGTGAGTTTGGTTTGAGGCGAAAGGTGCCCTGATCTTCCCCATTTCTTTAACGAAAAAGAAATCAAAAAGGCGGGGAACCCCCGATCAAAATCAGCACATACATTGTAGTCATAGAGATCTTGAACAGACTATACAGCAACACCTACAACTTAAAGACCCTGTGGATTCAGCGTTAGCCGGTGGCGCACAGCCGAGTGTATTGATGTGAGATCAAGCGAGTCAAAAAAAACGGCCGCGAGAGTGGCGGCCGTTTGATTTTGCAGGCGCGAAGCTTAAGCCAGCGCGGTCTCGGCGGGCACGTACTCATAGCCGAGGTCGTCGGCGACTTCCTTGCAGGTGATCTTGCCGTCGATGACGTTGAGGCCGTTGCGCAGGTGTTCGTTGTCCATCAGGGCTTGTTTATAGCCTTTGTTGGCAATAGCAACGGCGTGCGGCAAGGTGGCGTTGTTGAGCGCGTAGGTTGAGGTGCGCGGCACGCCGCCGGGCATGTTGGCCACACAGTAGTGCACCACGTCGTCGACGATGTAGGTCGGGTCGGCGTGCGTCGTCGGCCGCGAGGTCTCGAAACAGCCGCCCTGGTCGATCGCCACGTCGACCAG
>JBMYWE010000302.1:0-3719 GCA_049607125.1 Granulosicoccaceae bacterium
GGAAAAACGAACGGGCGTTTTCTACCCACCAGGGCTCAAGCGCCAGCTCTACGTCGCGCTTGGCCGCCCCATCGTTGGCGGCGATCTCCGCAGCCTTGAGTGAGCGACCATTGGCAAACAGCAGTTTGTCTACTAGCCAAACCACGCCGGATAAAGCTGTCAGCGAAACCAACAACCAAGCCAGATTGAAACTCATAGTTTTCCTTCAGCGCTGATAGCGCTTTTGTCTTGTATGTATGAAATCAGGAGTCTACTTTGAGCACAGCGAGGAAAGCCTCTTGCGGAATTTCCACACGGCCGATTTGCTTCATGCGCTTCTTACCCGCTTTTTGCTTCTCGAGTAGCTTCTTCTTGCGTGACACATCACCGCCATAACACTTGGCCAAGACGTTTTTGCGCATGGCCTTAACATTTGAGCGCGCTATAACATGCGTGCCAATGGCCGCCTGTACCGCCACCTCGAACATCTGCCGAGGGATAATCTCCTTCATTTTCTCGACCAAATCGCGTCTGGGCTTTGGCGCGGTGTAGAATGATCGCGAGCGCATCGACCACGTCGCCATTGATCAAGATGTCTACCTTTACCAAATCTGCAGCTTCGTAGCGTAAAAAGCTATATTCAAAAGAAGCATAACCGCGACTGACCGACTTGAGACGATCGTAGAAATCTAAAACCACTTCGCTCATTGGCAGTTCATAGGCAAGCGACACCTGCCGACCAATGTAGAGCATGCGAGTCTGCGTGCCACGCTTTTCAACACAGAGCTTGATCACCTCACCCACGTACTCGGGCGGTACCAGAATGCTCGCTTCAATTATCGGCTCGCGCAGCTCGTCGATTTCGTTTGGCGCCGGCAGCTCCGACGGGCTCTGCACGCGCAGAACTTCTCCTTTTTTGTTCAATACCTCGTAGACAACCGTTGGCGCCGTGGTGATCAGATCGAGGTCGTATTCACGCTCCAGACGCTCCTGCACAATTTCCATGTGCAGCATGCCCAGATAACCGATGCGAAAGCCGAAACCCAGCGCTGCAGAAGACTCGGGCTCGTACACCAGTGAAGAGTCATTGAGCTTAAGTTTTTCCAACGCATCGCGAAAACCCTCGTAATCGTCAGAACTAACGGGGAATACGCCAGCAAATACTTTGGCTGTCACCTCACGAAACCCATCCAGGGCCTCTTCGGCGGGCTCATTGGCCAACGTGATGGTATCGCCCACTTTGGCTTGGTCGATCTCTTTGATGCCCGCGATCACATAGCCCACCTGTCCCGCAGTCAGGGCCTCCGAGGGCTTGCGCTTGGGGGTAAACACACCGACGTTGTCCACGAGAAAGCTACGACCCGTGGACATAAATTGCATCTTGTCGCGTTTGCGGATTGAACCATCGATGATGCGCACCAAAGTGACAACACCGACGTAGCTGTCGAACCAAGAGTCCACTACCAAGGCTTTCAACGGAGCATCTGGGTTGCCAGATGGCCCTGGAATGGTGTGCACCAGCTGCTCCAATAGCTCGGGCACCTTCTCGCCGGTCTTGGCACTGATGCCCAGTGCGTCAGAGGCATCAATACCGATAATCTCTTCTACTTCCTCGGCGACGCGTTCTGGCTCGGCGGCGGGAAGGTCGATCTTGTTCAGCACAGGCATAACTTCGAGCTCGAGCTCCACCGCCGTGTAACAGTTGGCAACACTCTGTGCTTCGACACCTTGCGAGGCATCAACGACCAACAGCGCACCCTCGCAAGCCACCAGCGAACGTGAAACCTCGTAGGCGAAATCCACGTGACCAGGGGTATCGATAATGTTTAGCTGGTAGGTGTTGCCGTCTTGCGCATGGTAATCCAGCGTCACCGCCTGCGCTTTGATGGTGATACCGCGCTCGCGCTCGATATCCATGGAATCGAGCACCTGCGCCTCCATTTCGCGCTCGCTCAAACCACCGCAGAGTTGGATCAAGCGATCCGCTAGCGTCGATTTGCCGTGATCGATATGGGCGATGATGGAGAAATTACGTATGTATTGCTGATCCATAAAACCTTGTTGCGCTAGTAGGCGCTCAGTGTGTCGTCGCTCGCCCTACTTCTGGGCGTCAAAGTGGGCTTGCAAGCTAGCCAAATCAAGATGATAGCGGCATATTTCGGTGTCACCTTGGCACAACACAGGCACCGCCAAACCATACCGCTCACGCAGCGCATCATTGCTGTCCACGTCAACCACGTTTGCATCGAAGCCATGGGCTTTGAGTTTGTGCAACAAATCGTCGCATAGGTGGCAGTTTTGACGGCTATAGACCGTCAAAAGCGCCGCACCGGTAGTCGGTGCGACGTCTTCTGGTGGGCGTAAATTGCGGCGCATGGTGTCATCCTGTGGCAACACCCTTTTTAGCAAGGTGTGCTTGTCAACACACCATGATGGCCGAAAGTTGTTACTCGGGCAAGCGAAGCGCGAGAAACATGGGCCGCCCCTGACGCTGAATCAACACCGCCACCGAGCTACCTTTGTCTATATTTGCCGTGATCGACTGATAGTCCTCAATGCTATCGAGCTTTTCGCCATGCAGGCGCATGATGAAATCTCCCGGCACGATACCGGCACGCATGGCCGGGCTATTTTGCTCGACCTCAGTGACCAACACACCGCCCGTCTCAACTTCTGCCGCTTCGCGTTCCTCTTCGTCCGGCTCAATCACTGTTAAACCAAGCTTGTTGTCGGCCTTTTTTATAGGCTTGCCGCCCGAGCGCGAGGCTAACTCATCCGCTTGTGGTAACTCGCCGATGTTTACCGTTAACGTCATGCGCTCGCCTTCTCGCATCACATCCACTTTCGCGTCAGAGCCCGCTCGCACACGCCCCACCAGAGGTGGCAGCGCAGAACTGGTATTTACCGGGCTACCGTTAAAACCAACAATCACATCGCCAACCTGAAGATCAGACTTTGAGGCTGGACTACCTTCGAGAATCTGCGAGACCAACGCACCACTAGCAGTGGACATGCCGAAGCTCTCGGCCAAATCACGGGTGACTTCTTGAATCACTACGCCCAACCAACCGCGAGAAACGCTGCCTGTTTCACGCAACTGGTCGGCGACATCCATGGCGGTCTCGATAGGAATGGCAAATGACAAGCCCATAAATCCGCCGCTGCGGCTATAGATCTGGGAGTTGATACCGACCACTTCACCGTCCAGATTGAACAGGGGGCCACCCGAGTTTCCGGGGTTGATGGCCACATCGGTCTGAATAAATGGGGTGTAGTTCTCGTTGGGCAAGGAGCGGCCCTTAGCGCTAACAATGCCTGCCGTCACACTGAAATCAAAGCCGAAAGGCGAGCCTATTGCCAACACCCACTCGCCCACTTTTAGCGACTCAGAGGACCCAATTTTGGCCACAGGTAAACCGCTGGCCTCCAATTTGAGCACGGCGACATCGCTGCGTTTATCGGTCCCGATAACCTCGGCTTCCAACTGGCGGCGATCAGACAGGCGAACAATCACTTGATCGGCACCTTCAACAACGTGGTTGTTGGTCAGCACATAGCCGTCTTCAGAGATAATAAAACCAGACCCAAGCGAACTCGGCTCCTCACCTGGTCGGCCTTGGCCACCCCCCCCGCGTTGTTGTTCTTCGAGAAATTTTTTCAGCATTTCGCCAAACGGGGTGTTTTCCAGGTCAGGCAAATCGAGCCCAGGAGGAAGTGACATAGCATTGTCTTTACGTGTG
>JBMYWE010000303.1:0-3716 GCA_049607125.1 Granulosicoccaceae bacterium
CAGGCACTGGCGCTAACTCAACTCCACGCGCACCGAGCGATCGAGGGTAACACCCGTGGGCTGCACCTCGGCCGCCAGCGCGTACACTTCGACACCGCGCTTGCTGGCCTCGCGCAACAGCTCGCCGTAGGTGGGGTCTATGTGATCCGCGGGACGAAAACTCTGCACATCTCCGCGCTGAATGCAGTAGACCATGGCCGCACGTGCGCCTTGTGCCACCATAGACTGCAGCTCTTGCAAGTGCTTGGCTCCCCGCGTTGTCACCGCGTCGGGAAACAGCGCCACCTCGCCCTCTGTCAGGGTGACGTTTTTCACTTCAACATAACAGGCGGGTTTATCTCCGTCTGTCAGCAGCCAGTCGATACGGCTGTTTTCACCGTATTTCACTTCGGCCTTGCGCTGTCCGTAGCAAGCCAAATCTGAGACCAGACCCGCCGCAATCGCCTCGTCTACCAGTGCATTGGCCAGCGCTGTGCTCACGCCCACTAGCGCGCCGTTGGCCGCGGTGGACATTTCCCAGGACCACCGATACTTGCGTTTGGGGTTTTGCGTGTCGCGCAGATAGACCGTCGAACCCGCATCACTGCAGCCCCGCATGCTGCCGGTGTTGGGGGTGTGTACGGTGATCTCGCTGCCATCGGGCATCACCACGTCGGCCAGAAATCGTTTATAACGCTGGATTAAGGTGGCGGGCTGCAGCGCTTGCTCAAACAACATGGGGGAGATCCGTTTAGAGGGGATAGCTGTACTAGTCGCTAGTGGGCATTCAAAACTTGGGCACGAGGGCTGCGCAGTCGTGACCTAAGTAACCGATCACTCATTACTTCACCGTATCTGCGGGTCCTTTTCGCCATGCCGTTGTCAACCATCCGGCACCTAACCAGCGATGCTTCGGCTGTTCCGGTAACGGCCTGACAAAAAATTCTGCGCGCAAATACAGGCGATAATGAATGATCAGTCACTAAACTATTGAATTGGTTTACCATAGGGCGCATTGCCCCATGGAACAATTAGCCACACATGATATTGCGTTTTGCCGCCTCAGTACCAGCTCTGCGAACAGTTGCCCGCCGACCCTTGATCAGCTTCGTTTGTGCGGGCCTACTGCTCATCAGCGGCGCCGCTCAAGCTAACATCACTGCGCGCACTCATACGCAAATCCCTGCCTACTTAGAGCCACTGCCGAGACCTATATCACTGCAACCCTATGTTGATTTCTGGGTGCAGATCTACGGGGTATACGACGATGGCAAAGCCGTGGTGCATGACTCACAGCGCACAGACAAGGTGTACGAGGTAGTCGAGGTGCCCCACGGAAAGGGACAGGCGGCCAAGAGAAGCGCCACCGCCCCCGTGATCGAGGCCTACAGGCAGGCACTGCTGGATTTAGCCGAGGGCAAAGCCCCCAGTACACAGCGTCATCGGCGGGTGCTCACGCTCTGGGGCCAGGATGCCAGTCAGGAGCTTTTGCGAGCGGCAGCTGATCGGCTGCGCTTTCAGCCCGGCCACGCCGACGAGTTTAAAAAGAGCTTGGTACGGGCCGCCAAGGTGCAGCCGTATATTCGGCGTGCCCTGCGCGAGGCAAATATTCCACTAGAACTGGACGCTCTGCCGCATGTGGAATCGTTTTTTCGCAACGAAGAAACCTCCAGTGCCAGTGCCATTGGTATCTGGCAGTTTACGCCCAGCATTGGCCGCGAATACATGCGCGTGGATGCCCTCATCGATGAGCGACTGGATCCGCGAAAATCGGCCATCGCCGCCACCCAACTACTCGCACACAATTTGCGCATCACGGGCAACTGGCCGATGGCGGTCACATCATACAACCATGGTACAAGTGGCATATTGCGAGCAGCGCGAGAGCTGAAAACCCCCGATATTGGTCGCATCGCCAGGCATTACACTGGCAAAAATTTTGGTTTTGCCTCGCGCAATTTTTACGCCGCGGTACTCGCGGCGGCCGAGGTTGAGGCCAACGCCTACCGCTACTTTGGCCCATTGCCGCTGCCCCCGCCACTGGAACTCAGTGCGCACCACGCGCCTGCAAACAGCACGTTGCCTGGGCTCGCTAAAGCCCTCGATATGCCACTCAAAGAGCTGCAACAAAATAACTTGGCACTGGGCACACAACTGCGCGAAGGGCGACAGTTGCTGCCGAGCGGTTACACGGTTTGGCTTGCGTGTGGGCGCTGTGTATCTGAGCGCCGAACGTTAGCGCGCTTGCGTGAGCAAAACCCCGGGAGCTATCGCACAGTTAAGATAGAGCCTGGCGACAGTCTGTCAGTGATCGCAGAAAACCACGGCTTCAAGACACAGGAGCTGGTGCAGCTCAACGGCTTGAAATCGGCCAACCATATTCGCGCTGGCCAAGAGCTCAACCTGCCCTGGCCGAGCACGGGCGTGGAACCCCAAGGTGAACAGCTGGCTATACCCGAGGCGTTGATGCAACCGCTGCAACAGGCATTGCTAAGCACCGAAGAGCTGACCATTCAACACAGATTGCGCAACCCCGACCCTTACAAACCAGACCAACGATTCGGCTATCGCGCTCAACTAGCACTTTATCAAAATACGCGCAACAAAGGCCTTGCTAGCCTTAAGGCCGAGGGCACCCGTTACCCAGCAGTGAGCAAATACCTCGTCGATTCCCAGAGCAGCGTACGATTACAACCGGAAGAGACCATTGATCACTTAGCCCAGTGGTTGGAGATCAGCCCGCAGTCGCTATTTTTGATTAACGAACTTGAGCCCAAGGCTATTCAATCGGTGGGTCAAAGAGTCACGGTGGTCTTCGACTCAATTGGACGGGCCGAGTTTGAGCGGCGGCGCAAGCAGTATCACCTAGACAAGCAGCGTCGGTTTTATGCCAAGCAACAGATCACTGGCGATGTCTATCATGAGATGAAAAACGGCGAGAAGATTTGGAGTTTGGTCACGCAACGCTACGGTGTGCCGCTTTGGTTGTTGTTTGAATACAACCCAAGTCTGGATTTTCGCACCTTGCGTCAGGGAGATAAAATCCATTTACCCAAACTGGAGCAACGCCACAATGGATAGTGCACAACCCGTGGGTGGACTCATTTTGGCCGGTGGTCGAGCCACACGTATGGGTGGTGTCGACAAGGGTTTAGTGCCGCTCGCTGGCAAGCCCATGATCAATCACGTGCTCGAACGCTTAGCCCCCCAACTCGATCAGGTGCTGATCAACGCCAATCGCCACTTGCCGCAGTATCGAGAGCTGGGCTACACCGTACTAGCCGATTCACTGGATGATTACCAAGGCCCTCTGGCGGGTATGTTGGCGGGCCTACAGCACTGCCAGACCAAGCTGATGATTACCGCCCCCTGCGACTCTCCCCTGCCCCCGCTGGACTATGTGTCGCGTATGTTGGGTGCCTTAAACCAAGCAGATGCCGAACTGGCTGTCGCTACCGATGGCAAGCGTCTGCAGCCCGTGTTTTGTCTGTTGAGTACAAGGCTTGGCGATAGCCTGCAGGCTTTTTTAGCGGCCGGCGACCGCAAGATAGACTTGTGGTTTGCCCAGCACAAGATGGTCGAGGTGGATTTTTCTGACCAGCCGCAGGCCTTTGCCAATATCAATACAGCCGAGCAGCGAGATCAGCTAGAGCAACTGCTGCTGGCAGATAAGGATTCGTAACTATGAATGTGGATCAAATCCTGGCGGATTGCCGGGTTCCGGTTCTGGGTATCTG
>JBMYWE010000304.1:0-3715 GCA_049607125.1 Granulosicoccaceae bacterium
GCTCACAGTCACTCATGTTTCTAGGCGTCAGCATCGGTCCCCAGATACCGCCAAAAGTATTAAGCCATGTTTGATGTGTTGACGACCTTAGATCTACACCAGCTTTTATTGATCGGGCACCTAGTTGCCTTGCTGATGGGTCTGGGGGTGATCTTGAGTATCGAGTTCTTGCTGTTGCGCAGCTTGTTGGGTGACCGGGTTACCACAGAGTTGGTGCAACGGGTTCAGCATTCGACACAGCTACTCATCTTCGGACTTGCGCTATCGTGGGTGACTGTTTTGGGGTTTTTGTTGCATCAGCAAACGATGATGGCGGAGCTAGCTATCCACGCTAAGACCTGCGCCAAAATTTGTGTCATGGTTGTCTTAACACTCAATATAGTGGTAAGCCTGAAAGTGGTATCGCCTATTTTGCGCAAATACAGGGGTCGTGATCTTCTGGCCAATGCAACTCAAAACGAAACGCTGTTTCTCGCTGGCAGCGCCGCCGTTTCGCTGGTGTCTTGGAGTTTCCCGTTGTTGTTGAGCCTATACCCGACATTGAATAATGGCGACTCTGTGGTCAGTCTATTGGGGCAATATTTTCTCTGTTCCACTTTTGCCATTGTCATCGCTTGCGCTATCGTGCTTAAGTTGCGTGATCATCGTCGCTTGGTTTCTATGCTGAGCTACCACGGTAAGGCGGTCGCTTAAGCGGCGACAATGCGTGCGGCCTCTTCAATGGCTGCCTGCAAACTTCCAATTTTTGCCTTCCCAGTACCGGCTAGATCAAGCGCTGTACCGTGGTCTACCGAGGTACGTACAATCGGGAGACCGAGAGTCACATTGACCGCTCTGCCAAATCCGGCAAACTTTAGCACCGGTAGGCCTTGATCATGGTACATGGCCATCACCGCATCGGCACTGGACAGATGCGGTGGGGTAAACAAGGTGTCTGCAGGGAGAGGGCCGATCAAGTCCAGTCCCTGCTCACGCAAACTGTCGAGGCAGGGCTCAATCATATCCAGTTCTTCGCGACCTAGGTGTCCGCCTTCACCGGCATGCGGGTTGAGTCCGGCGACCAGTATGCGCGGTGCGGGGATGCCGTATTTCTGCTGTAAATCTTTGTGCAAAATCTGCAGTCGGCTCGCCAGTACCTCGTGACTCAGTGCTTGGGCCACGTCTGCGAGTGGCAAATGTGTCGTGGCCAGCGCCACACGCAGCTTGTCCGCCACCAATAGCATCACCGGGGTGGCAGCGCATATCTCAGCGAAATATTCTGTGTGGCCACTGAAGGCAATACCGGCGTCATTGATTACACCCTTATGTACGGGAGCTGTGACGACCGCTGCAAATTCGCCGTCCAGACAACCGCGAGCACCAATGTCCAATAGTTCTAGCACGTAGGCGGCATTGGACTGGTTGAGTTCCCCTGCTACAGATTCGGCGCGCAAGGGGACTGGATAGACGCTGATAGGTTCGTTGCCGCCGCGTTGGTAGAGCGGTAGGTTAGGGCCTGGGTTGCGTTGTTGCAATAGATTAGGGTCCGCGAGTATAACTAAGCGAAGCCCCTCGACGGGAGATAAACGAGCGCACAACTCAGGGCCGATGCCAGCTGGCTCGCCACTGGTAATGGCGAGCACGGGCGGGCTATTCGGGGTCATTCGGGTATTCGAGAAAGGCCTGGTCTCGCAGTTGTTGTAGCCAGCGCTGGGTAGTCTTGCCGCGTTTAGTTTCGGCGATAGCAGCGTGTGCTTTCTGGCGGCGCTCCGCCGTGGAGGCCTTGGCTTGCCGTCTGTCCTCTAGCTCGACTAAGTGCCAGCCAAATGGTGATTCGAAGGGTTGGCTGAGTTGGCCAGGGGACAGTAATTTGAGGCGGTTTTCAAAGGCGGGCACCATGGCCCCTGCGCCAAACCATCCCAAGTCTCCGCCTACCACAGCACTGGCGTAGTCTTCGGAGTATTTGTGCGCCATGGCTGCAAAATCATCCCCTCCAACAATTTGCTTGCGAATGGTTGCGAGCTCTTGTTCAGCTTTAGACGCGTCACGCAATGGGTTGAGCTTGAGCAAGATATGCCGTGCTTTGCTTTGTTCGACCGTGTTGGCCTTGTTTTGGCGCACGGCCAGCAGACGCAATACATGAATACCTTGGGCATCGACCACGGGCTCGCTGGCGGCACCTGTTTGCAACTTGGGCACGATGGTGTTCATGGGCGAAGGCAAGTCATCCGCTTTTCGCCAGCCCAGTGGGCCACCTTCTATAGGGATATTGCGTGATCGGAAGCTGCCGACAATTTGCTGTGCGGAGAGCTTGTTCTGCAAAGCGCGTTGCAGCTGGTTGACGGCAGCCTCGGCCTGGGAGCGCACTTGAGCGGTGACTTTGCCGGGCAGCGGCACCACAAAGTGCTCTAGCTGGTATTGCGGGTGACCCTCATTGGCGTCTTGCTCGGCTAGGTAGTCGTCTATCTCTTGCTCGCTCACATTGATGCGGCGTAGCACTTCGCGTTCGCGCAAGCGCTCGAGCAATATTTGTTTGCGCACCGACTCGCGCAGCTCGGGCCAAGTCATACCGTTGGCTGTAATCTGCTTGCGAAAATCGGTCAGCGACAGCTGGTTTTGCTTGGCCAGCGACTGCATGGCGCGATCTAGCGTGGCATTGTCCACGCTCAGGCCCATGCGCAGAGCCTCTTGCTCTTGCAGGCTGATCATAATCAGCTCTTCCAGAGCGGCCTTGCGCAGTTGCTCTATCGGTGCGTTGCGATTTTGTGCCCGCAGCTGAGCCGTGGCTTGCTCAATTTCACTTTTGGTGATGGCGGCGTCGTTGACTAGCACGCTGACGCCGTCCACCGAGTGGGTAGCGGCCAGCGCTGAGTTGCCACTCACCAGTGCAATCGCCAAGGCGCCCGCCGTGAGTAGGGGTTTTAAACTAGAGTGCTTCAATGTCATGTGAAGTGCGTTATTCATCTATATCTCGATACCCAAGGATAGCACGGTCAAACTCGTTACCCACGCTGTTGCCCAAGCCACCGAGGCCTTTGAATACCATCTCCACGGTGTAGTCGTTTTCATATTCTTCGTCGTTGTTGAGCGTGCGCCTAAAGCCACCTCTAAAAGCCCAGCAACAGCTGTCGTAGCTGAAACCAATCAGCTGTTCCAGTGATCGACTGTCCTGCAGGGATTGCTGCGAACGCCCGAGCAGTGTCAGGCCATTGTCGAACGGCCAAGCGAAGGAGATGTCTAGGTGTTCCAAGCGGTCGCGCTGCAGACGGTGGCCGATATTAAACAGCTTTTTGCTCTTGCGATAACGTAGATCCAAACCAGAGCGCTCAAGTTCCGCACCGTTGGCGCCAAACTGTGCAATGGCGCGAACCTGCCAGTTGCGCTGGCCGCTATAAAGCATCTCGCCCACAATATCCGAGCGACCTGAGGCGGGATCTTCTTCGCTGAGACTGACGTCTTGGTCGTCCAGATAAAAGGCGCTGCCCACGCTGGCACGCCATATTTCACGGTTGTTTGCATTCAGGTAGCGAGAGCTCAGGGCCAGCGATATCTGGTTGGCATCTCCGATGCGATCACGTCCGGAAAAGCGATTTTCTCGGAAGAGTTGATCGTAACTGAAGTCTAACTCTGCGGTGTCGAACAACGGCAAATCGGATTGATCTTCATCCGGCACAAACAAGTAAAAAAAACGCGGTTCGAGGGTTTGGGTGGCGTTGCCTGGCATGGCGCGGCGTAG
>JBMYWE010000305.1:0-3715 GCA_049607125.1 Granulosicoccaceae bacterium
TGACCGAGAGGGTTTTCTTCTCTTGTTTGCGTCCACGCCCATTACAAGAACGGCACGGGTCTTTGTTGATCTGACCTTCACCACGACAGTTGGGGCAAGTTTGCTGCACCGAGAAAAAACCCTGCTGCACGCGCACTTGGCCCATGCCGTTACAGGTGCCACAGGTGGAAGGAGAAGAGCCCTTCTTGGCACCTGTACCCTCACACACATCGCAGTTAACTTGGGTGGGGATTTGGATTTTAACCGTGGTACCGCGCACGGCGTCTTCTAAGGAGACGTCGAGGTTGTATTGCAAGTCTGAGCCGCGGTAGGCGCGCTGACGTCCGCCGCCGCCTCGACCACCGCCAAAAATGTCTCCAAAGACATCGCCGAAGATGTCACCGAAATCGGCTGCACCACCACCAAAGCCGCCGTGTCCGCCGCCACCAGGGGCGGAGCCATCAACAGCTGCGTGGCCATATTGGTCGTAGGCCGCGCGCTTTTGATCATCGCCCAGAATATCGTAGGCCTCTTTGGCCTCCTTGAATTTTTCTTCTGCCGAGCTGTCGTCCGGGTTGCGGTCCGGGTGGTATTTCATCGCCAGTCGACGATAGGCCTTTTTAAGCTCGGCGTTGTCGGCGCCCTTGGAAACACCGAGTACTTCGTAATAATCGCGTTTAGACATTTTGTTCAATTCCACAAACAGCAAAGTCGAGGTGACGCGGATGCATCACCTCGACTGCTGTCTCACATGAGAGGCGACGCTTACTTCTTGTCGTCGTCTTTTACTTCTTCGAACTCAGCGTCGACCGCGTCATCCGCTGCACCGCCATCACTTGGCTGCTCACCGCCGCCAGCGGCTTCAGCTCCCTCGGCGTTTTGCGCGTAGGCTCGCTGCGCCAACTCGCCAGCAGACTCGCCCAGTGTGGCCATGGCCGCCTCGATGGCATCTTTGTCGTCGCCTTCCATTGCCGTGCGTAGCTCGGCGATATGGCCTTCGATTTTAGTTTTCTCGTCGGCATCCATGTTGTCGCCTAGATCTTTGAGCGCCTTTTCAGTGCCGTGGATCAGGTTCTCACCCTGGTTGCGCGCGTCGATCACTTCCCGCATTTTGCGGTCTTCGTCGGCGTGCTTCTCGGCGTCCTCGACCATTTTGTTGATCTCGTCGTCGCTCAGGCCACTAGAGGCTTTGATGACGATAGACTGCTCTTTGCCTGTTGCCTTGTCTTTGGCAGAGACGTGCAAGATTCCGTTGGCATCGATGTCGAAGGCGACTTCTACTTGAGGCACTCCGCGTGGAGCGGGCGGGATGTCTTGCAGGTCGAACTTACCCAGTGACTTATTGTGTTGCGCCATCTCACGCTCACCCTGCAGCACGTGCACGGTAACCGCGGTCTGGTTGTCGTCGGCCGTTGAGAACACCTGCTGCGCCTTCGTCGGAATCGTGGTGTTTTTGTCGATCAGCTTGGTCAACACGCCGCCGTAGGTCTCGATACCGAGCGACAGTGGCGTGACGTCGAGCAGCAGCACGTCTTTGACGTCGCCGCCCAAGACACCGCCCTGAACTGCAGCGCCCAGCGCAACCGCTTCGTCAGGGTTGACGTCGCGACGTGGCTCGTGACCGAAGAAGTCTTTAACCGCGTCTTGAACTTTGGGCATACGCGTCTGACCGCCGACCAAGATAACGTCGGAGATTTCAGAGGATTTGATGCCCGCGTCTTTGAGCGCAATTTTGCATGGCTCGATGGTTCGAGCGACCAAGTCTTCGACCAGTGATTCAAATTTGGCGCGTGTGACTTTAATGTTCAAGTGCTTGGGGCCAGAGGCGTCAGCCGTGACATACGGCAGGTTGACGTCAGTCTGCTGGCTGGAGGACAGCTCGATTTTAGCTTTCTCGGCGCCTTCTTTCAGACGCTGCATGGCGAGGGGGTCGCCCTTGAGGTCCATGCCCTGCTCTTTTTTGAACTCTTCAACCAGGTAGTCGATCAAGCGGTTGTCGAAATCTTCACCGCCGAGGAAGGTGTCGCCGTTGGTGGACAGTACTTCAAACTGTTTCTCGCCGTCGATGCTGGCGATTTCAATGATAGAGACGTCAAATGTACCACCACCCAAGTCGTAGACAACGATCTTGGCGTCGCCGCGATCTTTGTCGAGGCCGTAGGCCAAAGCGGCCGCAGTGGGCTCGTTGATGATGCGCTTGACTTCAAGACCAGCGATCTTACCGGCGTCTTTGGTGGCTTGACGCTGGCTGTCGTTGAAGTAGGCAGGCACGGTGATAACCGCTTCGGTGACGTCTTCACCGAGGTAATCTTCAGCGGTGGATTTCATCTTCATCAGGATGCGCGCAGAGACTTCGGGTGGCGCCATCTTCTTGCCATCGACCTCTACCCAAGCGTCGCCGTTGTCGGCTTTGACGATTTTGTAGGGCACCATGGAAATGTCTTTCTGTACGGCCTTCTCGTCGAACTTACGGCCGATCAAGCGTTTGACTGCGTACAGGGTGCGCTCGGGGTTAGTGACCGCTTGGCGCTTGGCCGGCTGGCCCGTGATGACTTCACCGTCGTCAGTAAAAGCGACGATGGAAGGCGTTGTGCGATCGCCTTCAGAGTTTTCGATAACTCGGGCCTTGTCACCTTCCATCACTGCGACGCAGGAGTTGGTGGTACCCAAATCAATGCCAATAATTTTACCCATTTTTCTGTCTCCGAGGACTATCTGGTGGCCGCTGCGCGACCCGTTATATTCAGTTGAAAGCTATCTGGGGGCGGTGCCCTGAGATTCAAGCTCTCTTATTTATAAATTTGCGGCTAGAGAATTTACGCTTTGGACACCATCACCATGGCCGGACGAATCAGTCGACCGTTCAGGGTGTAGCCCTTTTGCATGACCATCATCACGGTGTTCGGGGCGTGATCTGCGCTCTCTTGCATACCCATGGCCTGGTGTAGCTCGGGGTCAAAGGGCTGACCGGTGGGGTCTACTTGCTCTACCTGAAACTTATCCATGGCGCTAACCAGCATTTTTAGCGTGAGGTCTGTGCCCTCGCGGATGCTGGTGACATCGGCGTCATCCTTACTGGCAGCATCTAGGCCCATTTCCAAGCTGTCGCGCACGGCGATGATCTCGGTGGCGAACTTCTCAAGGGCAAACTTTTTTGCCTTGTCCACTTCGGTGCTGGAGCGCTTGCGCAGGTTTTCCATCTCGGCTTTGGTGCGCAATGCTAAGTCGTAGTTTTCGTCCGCGCGAGCACGCTCGGCTTCTAGAGCTTCTTTCAGCTCAGTCAGTGGGTCGAGCACAACTTCGCCTTCGACGGCCGCTTGCTCGACCGGCTCAGCGCCTTGCTCGGCTGCTTCGGTAGTCTGCTCCGATGTGGCATTGGTCGGCTCAGCGGCTTGTTCAGTCTGGGGTTGCTGCACCTTTTCGGCGTCGTTCTGTTCGTTCTCGCGCGGCTCGTCCGGCATGGGAGGGCTCCAAAAAAACAAGTCAAAATCAAACCTTGGGTGCGACTCAAAAGAGGCCACCAAAGGACAAAATACGGTGAAAATCAGGGGCTTGAAGTCGCCACCGGCTCACGATGACGCCAATATAGGGACTAGCGATTGAAATTCAAGGCCGATCCGAGAATTTTTGACGTGACATCCACCAGGGGTACGACTCGGTCGTAAGCCATGCGTGTGGGGCCAATCACCCCGAGTACGCCTAGCACTTCGCCATCTTGCTCGCAGGGAGCGGTGAC
>JBMYWE010000306.1:0-3712 GCA_049607125.1 Granulosicoccaceae bacterium
AGTTCGTCCTGCTCTCAAACAAAAATACCACGCCGGTGGGTTTGGCGACGATATCTGGCCCACCGCCAAACTCTATCTACAGATGACCGCTATGCTCGCCGCGGTCATCTTTATCTCGAGCGCTGCACTCAATCAATCCTTCATCAGTCTGTGGGTGGGGGTTGAGTATTTTGCTGGCAATGAAGCGAACCAAGCCTTGAGCGCCATGCTCGCGCTGTGGGTCTGGACGGCAGGCTTAAAAAACATGCTCTATATACGTGACGAAATGCGATTGCGTGGTATCTGCTCTTTTGCCGAGGGGGCACTGGTCGTAGCTCTCTCGATTTACCTGGGAATCAAATGGGGTATTGCCGCTATGTTTGCGGGCGGAGCCATTGCCATCGCTGTTTTCTCCACTCCCGTGTACGCTTGGTTTCTGGCCAACCGATTTAAATTTAACTTTAACGCCCTCTCCCTGGTGATCCAATGCACTTGGTACCCTGTGCTAGTGGCTTCAATTTTCTACGTCTTCCGCGAACACGCGATTATAGAGACGGACAGTTGGTGGGTGCTGATTGGCTATGCTGCTCTAGTCGGGCTTTCTTGCCTCGCGATATCAGCCGCGTGGCTTTGGAAACCCATGACGCCATTTGTACTCAAGGCATTAAAGCGCACTTAAAAACTATCACTCAATTAAGCAAAGAGACAGTTGACGACACAGTGTTGGGTTCTCAGCCGTATTTTTAAAAAACCAGTTAACGCGATGAATCCCAAAATACAGGTGCAGCGGAAGAAAGTTGCTAATGAGAATTCGATCAAGCAGATAAGCATCACTCTTTGAGACGCAACAAAAACAAAAAAGCCGGGCGATTGCCCGGCTTTTCTTTGAGTGATAATTTGTTGCTTAACGCAACAGTGACAACACACTCTGTGGCGCTTGATTGGCTTGCGCCAACATGGCCATACTTGCCTGCTGCAGCACTTGTGCTTTAGACAGCTTCGCGGTTTCCATCGCAAAGTCGGCGTCGACAATTCGAGACTTAGCAGCCTCTGTTTTCTCGACAACGTTTGACAGGTTGCTGATGGTGTTCTCGAAGCGGTTCATCAAGGCACCCATATCAGCGCGTTGATCAGTAACAAAAGCCAGCGCACCATCGATCACATTGAGTGCTGAATTAGCACCTGCCTGTGAGCTGATGTCAACCGAACCAATATCCTCCAAAGTCGAGGCCTTGGCGCCGGCAGAAGCGACGGTCGCGTCATCGGCTTCAACGGTGAATGACTTGCTGGAGTCAAACTCTACGGTACCAGTGACTGTGCCGAATCCAGCGGCGGCTACAGTGACAGCAGCGCCATGAAGTGAGCCAGCGTCGAAGACATCTTCGCCGTCGGCGATATCTCCGGAGACTTCCGCCATTGCGATGTCAAAGGTAGCTGTGCCCTGATTTTCTAGGGTGATGTCATAGCCCTCTTGGTTTTCTACCATGATTTGCGTCTTATCGTCGCTCAGCACAGCTCGAACACCCGTTTTACCGGCTACGTCATTAATAGCCTTGGCTAGATTGGTCAAGTCGGTCTTGTCAGCCAACTGCGCCGAAACACGCACGCCGTCATCTTCATTTTGACCGAAAACATCGAAAGTCACAGCACCGGCCGCAGAGATATTGTCGATAATAGCAATCGTCTGCGCAGAAGCGTCGACACCCGTCTGGTCAGATGTAGCATTGACCGAAGCAGCTACATCTCGGGCCGAGTCTGCAATGTTTACATTCACATCTGCGGTGCCCAGCGAACCAGCAACCGTTAAACCAACAGCGGCTGTCAGGGAGTTATCCTCTGTGGCCACTGCGGCAAGATAACTGCCTCCTGAGCTGCCCAGCGAAATGCGATTGGCGCCCATGTTTGTGGCCCGAGAGTCACCGACAGATACATTGATTGTCTGGTTTGCCTCGTAACCCACGTGAAATTTCGCGTTATTCAACGAGCCATCAAGCAACACGTGACCATTGAAAGTTGTGGTATTAGCAATCCGGTTTAACTCTGATTGCAACTGCGACACTTCTTTCTGTAGGTTCGCACGGTCAGCGGCGGAGTTAGTATCGTTCGCTGATTGAACCGCCAGTTCACGCATACGCTGCATGATGTTTGTTGATTCTTGCAGAGCCCCTTCCGCTGTTTGAGTCATTGAAATACCGTCGTTGGCATTTCGTACCGCTTGCGAGAGCCCTCGGATTTGAGAAGTCATACGATCCGAAATAGCGAGACCGGCAGCGTCATCCTTGGCGCTGTTAATGCGCAATCCTGAAGACAAACGCTCCATAGATGTTGCGAGGCTTGAATCAGCGTTGCCAACGCTTCGTTGTGCCGAAAGCGACAACATATTGGTGTTGATAACAGTCATGTTATATCTCCATCAAAAAATGGTAGGTGTGAACACATCGCTCACACTTCACGTCCATGTTCGATCCACAGACCCAGCAACACACTGCTGCTTGATACAAAGTCCGCAAAACTACTGACAAATTCAGAAGGGCCGCCTGTCACTTGAATGACAAGCCAGCAACGCTTCCTTCAAACTGGGTTACGGCACGGATAGCTTCAACCTTTAACTGAATTACTACACCGAGTGAAATAAACCTGTTTGCCTACAAATAGTTAGCGCTTTGTAGAGCCCATTTTCCTAGTGAGAGAGCCGACAGCCGAGTGCCGTCGGGTGGTTTTATTGTGCGTTTACCCCGACTTAACGAAGCAGCGACAACACACTTTGTGGCGTCTGGTTGGCTTGAGCCAACATGGCCATACTCGCCTGCTGTAGCACTTGGGCTTTAGATAGGTCGGCTGTTTCTTGTGCGAAGTCCGCATCTGTAATACGTGACCTAGCAGCCTCAGTGTTCTCAACAACATTGCTGAGATTACTGATTGTGCTCTCAAAGCGATTCATCACAGCACCCATGTCGGCGCGTTGATCAGCGACAAATGCCAGTGCACCGTCAATGACGTTGAGAGCAGCATTAGCTCCTGCCTGCGAGCTGATATCCACGGATCCGATATCTTCCAACGAAGACGCTTGTGCGCCCGCTGTCGCCATTACTGTCGAGCTGGCCTCCACAGTAAATGACTTGCTGGAGTCAAACTCAACGGTTCCGGTCGCGGTCACAAACCCGCCACTTGCAGTAGCTGTCGCGGCAGCTCCATGTAAGGACGCAGCGGAGAAAACGTCGTCGCCGTCGGCAATATCACCTGCCACCTCGGCCATCGCTAAATCGAAGGTGCCTGTACCTTGGTTCTCTAGAGTGATGTCGTAGCCTTCGTTGTTCTCAAGCATGATCTGAGACTTATCATCACTGAGAACAGCTCGCACACCGGTTTTTCCAGCAACATCATTGATACTTTTAGCTAGATTGGTGAGATCAGATTTATCAGCCAACTGCGCAGACACTCGTACGCCATCAGTCTCATTCTGGCCATATACGTCAAAAGTTACGGCACCGGCGGCGGACACACCGTCTAGAATGGCAACTGTTTGAGCAGAAGCTGGAACTCCAGTGGAATCAGAGGTTTGATTAACGCTGGCTGCAATATCACGCGCAGAATCCGCCGTGGTCACACTAACCGTCGCTGTACCCAAAGAGCCCGCTACGTCGATAGTGGAATCTGCAGTTACCGAATTGTCCTCGGTAGCCACTGCAGCCAGATAAGAGCCGCCGGTTCCCCCAAGAGACACACGGTTTGT